>JAFUJN010000115.1 GCA_017468095.1 Clostridia bacterium | reverse complement strand
TTCTTTTTAAGTACACTAAAATCTCATTCCTTCCAAACTTTTATCTTTCCCGCATCTATCGTATCGTCGGGTTTTATTTTTATTAAAAACCCGTATTTTTCGTAAATTCGCAGTATATTTCGCCTTTTGTTCCCAACCGCTATGGAAACTTCCTTTGGATTAACCAAAAAAGTTTTAGCTGTTGGGTCTTTTTCGATTAAATCCACAATTTCGTCAAAGTAGATTTCGCCTTCGGCAATCTCACGAAATGCAGGGTGATAAGGCCCTGCAACTACTGCTCCGCCATCTGAAATCTCTTCGGTTGTAACAAGGCTTACACGGATAACTTCTATATCCGCACTTCTAAACATTGGTATCAAAACTTTACAAAGGCTTGCGGCTTCTTCCACAGTTTGTGGCAGATACTCGCCATTTTTATAAAGAGTTTCAAGCCTTGTTCCCCTTAAAACCAATGTTGGATAAATTCGTACGCAAGCCGGTTTTAGTTCAATAATGGCTTTTGCAGTTTCTATTGTCTTTTCAGGCGTATCGCCTGGTAAGCCTGTCATCATCTGAAGCCCAAGGTTAAAGCCGTAATCCTTTATAAGCTTTGACGCGCATATTACGTCTTCTCTTGTATGGCCTCGGTTTGATGCTTTCAAGACCTCATCGTCCATTGACTGAACGCCAAGTTCTATTGTGGTCACGCCGTACTCTTTTAGCCTGTCCAAAATCTCTCTTGAAATATAGTCAGGCCTTGTGGATAGGCGTATCCCCTGTATTTTGCCCTGATCTTTATACTCCTTTGCCGCTCCCAAAAGCTCACATTGTTTTTGGGCTGAAATACCCGTAAAGCTGCCTCCAAAGAAAGCAGCTTCAACGTATTTTTCGCATATAGGCATAGTTTTCAAATGTTCTTCAATTATTTTAAATACATCTTCCCTGGTAGCCTTTGTATCCTGACCGGTTATCTTTCTTTGGTTACAGAAAATGCAATCAAAGGGACAGCCTTCGTGAGGTACAAAGATGGGAATATTATAGCATCTCATAGAATTTCAAGTGCACGCTTTGCAGCGTTTTGCTCCGCTTCTTTTTTCGTCCTGCCATCGCCCCTTGCGATTTCCTTGCCGTCCACTTGCACGGCACACACAAAGTGCTTGTTATGGTCAGGTCCGTCTTCACTGATTTTGGTATAGGTCACTTTTCCCTTGGTGCCTTTTTGAGTATGCTCTTGAAGAGCAGTCTTATAGTCACCAAGCTTTCCTTTATCAGGAAGATGTTTAAATTCATCGTCCATCAGGCCAAGAAGCCACTTTTTTGCAGTATAAAAATCGCTGTCTAAAAAGATTGCGGCAAGGACCGCTTCAAAGGCATCGGAAATAACGGATGGACGGTTTCGTCCGCCACCCATTTCTTCGCCTCGTCCTAAACGAATTTCCTTTGCTAAGTCAATCTTTTTTGAAAGCTCAAAAAGTCCGTTTTCGCAAACTAAGCTTGCACGGATTTTTGAAAGGTCGCCCTCATCGTCTTTCGAATGGGTTAAAAACAGTTTCTCGCTTACAATAAGGCTCAAAACAGAGTCACCCAAAAACTCAAGACGCTCATTGCTCTCCACGTGTTTTTCGTAAGCATAAGAGCTATGTGAAAGCGCCGTTTTTAAATACTCTTTATTCTTAAAAGTGTATCCTATTCTTTTCTCAAAATCAGTCATTTATATCTCCTGAAAAAATTAGTCTTCAGAGTGTTCCTTAATATAGTTAACAACATCTTCAACTGTTGAGATGTCTTCAACTTCATCGTCTTCGATTTCCATATCGAATTCAGATTCCATAGCCATGATAAGCTCAACAATGTCAAGTGAATCAGCACCTAGGTCTTCAATAAATGCAGAATCAAGGCTAACTTCCTTTTCATCAATACCAAGCTGTTCTGTGATTATTTTCTTTACCTTTTCGAATACCATATGTAATACTCCTCCTATTTTTGTATTATATGTATAATCAACCATTTTTTATTATATAACAATACCTTGTTTTTTGCAATAGTTTTTAAGGCAAAATCTGCGTTTTTTTACAAAAAAATTATTGAAATTCCTACTTAATTATTATAAAATACTCATATACAATACTGCATTTTGAGAAAGGGTATTCTATGATAAAGGTTATGTTCGTTTGTCTCGGTAATATTTGCCGTAGTCATATGGCAGAATTTGTCTTTCGTGATATGGTACAAAAAGCAGGACTTTCTGATAAGATTTATATCGCATCATCTGCCACAAGCCGTTGGGAAATCGGCAATCCTGTACACTCAGGGACTCGTAATCGCCTTAAAAAAGAAGGCATTGATACATCGGGAAAGGTTGCGGTTCAGCTTACAAAAGCGGACTTTACCGAGTATGACTTGCTGATTGGTATGGAAAGTTCAAATATTTCCGATATGCTGAAAATTTCAGGAGGCGCAAACAGCGAAAAGGTGCATAAGCTCCTTGATTTTGCAGATGGCGGAAATATCGCTGACCCTTGGTACACAGGCGATTTTGATGCAACGTATAATGATGTGATAAAAGGTTGCACAGGACTTTTAGAACATTTAAAAGAGAAATATAATCTATAAACTAAAGGGGGATTTTCTATGAAGAAAAAGGGTATTATTCTTGTTGTTTTACTGGTTATTGTAGCTGTGGCTATTTTATGTTTAAACTACGCTTCTGCCCCATCAACCGATGCGGATAATCCGGTCACCTTGTATGACAAAACCACCGCCTTTTTGGAACAGGAATTTCACAGGGTGTATGACCCATATTATGATATCCAAAGCCTGACCATTTCAAACTGGGAAGAAAACGGAAACGAGGCAACTTTCTTTTATAAAATGACATACATTTACTATAACAGAGACCCTGATACCGTGGAATACATACAAAAGGCAAAAGAAAAAGGTCAGGAACAGTACAAAATTTTGTATGATGACTATCTTAAAGAACACGAAGCAAACTATCAGTTTAAGGTTGTGTTAAATGGTGATACGATTGATTTATACTCTAATATAGCTCCAAAAGGTGTTGAATGGGTGCCAACAAAAATTGATGACTATATTATGTCTAACTGGGATTAAAAAAGGACTGTGAAACTCACAGTCCTTTTAATTTACATTATTGTTCCGCCACCAACTACTATATCGCCGTCATAAAGCACAACCGCCTGTCCTTTTGCGATTGCACGCTGTGGCTTATCAAACTCCACAAGCACTCTGCCATCATCAAGCGGTGTTACAGTTGCGTCTTCTTCCTTTTGGTTATATCGAATTTTTGCCTTAACTCTTAATGTTTCAGGCGGATTTTCAAAAGCTATCCAGTTAAAGTTTTCTGCTATCAAACTGCTCCCAAAAAGCTCTTCGTTTGAGCAAAGAACAACTTCGTTTTTCTCAATATCCTTTTTCATTACATACATTGGTGCCGGAAGGCTTAAACCAAGTCCCTTTCGCTGGCCAACTGTATAGCGGATAATTCCCTTATGCTTTCCCAAAACATTGCCCTTTTGGTCAACAAAATCGCCATCAGGATAGTGTTTTCCCGAATACTCTTCAATAAACCTTGCATAGTCGCCGTCTGGCACGAAGCATATATCCTGACTATCGTGCTTTCTTGCGTTTACAAAGCCGTTTTCTTCCGCAATTTCCCTTGCCTTTTCCTTGGTAAGTTCACCTAGCGGAAACAGAGTATGGGCAAGCTGTTTTTGTGTCATTGAGTAAAGAACATAGCTCTGGTCTTTGCTTGCATCCACAGCTTTTTTCAAAAGAAATCTGCCGTCCTTTTCTTCAATTCTTGCATAGTGACCTGTCACCACATAATCGTAGTCAAGCTCTTCCATTCGGCGTATCAGCTTTTCAAATTTAAGGTATCGGTTACATTCTATGCACGGGTTAGGTGTTGCGCCAATTTCGTATGCGTTTATGAACTTCTTTATAACTTTTTCGTCAAAGTCATCGGTGAAGTTGAACACATAATGCTCCATTCCAAGACGATGTGATACCGCTTTTGCATCTTCGATATCAGAAAGCGAGCAACAGGTGCTATCTTCTTCCATTCCTGTAAAAAGCTTCATTGTTGCGCCGATGCATTCATAACCTTTTTCTATTGTAAGATGTGCAGCAACGGAGGAATCCACGCCGCCGCTCATTGCAATAATCGCTTTTTTCAAAGTTTTAATCTCTTTTCTTTTTTTATTCTGTAAAAAGTCCGCAGGAAAGGTATCTCTCACCTGTATCAGGCAATATTACCACAATATTTTTGCCGCGGTTTTCTTCCATTTTGGCAAGTTTTACGCCGGCTGCAAGCGCCGCTCCTGATGAAATACCCACCAAAAGTCCTTCGGTTTTGCCAAGCTTTCTTGCCATTTCGTAGGCTTCTTCTGTTTTTACTGTTAAAACCTTATCATAAACTGTTGTGTCTAAAACTTCAGGAATAAAGCCTGCGCCAATTCCTTGAATTCCGTGGCTTCCTGCTTTTCCGCCAGAGAGTACTGGTGACTCTTCCGGTTCAACCGCCACAATCTGTATATCCGCATTTTTTGATTTTAAATACTTACCTGTTCCTGTCACAGTACCGCCAGTACCGGCACAGGATACGAAAATATCCACTTTTCCATCGGTATCTTCCCAGATTTCAGGGCCTGTTGTATCAAAATGTGCCTGTGCGTTTGCAGGGTTCACAAACTGGCCTGCAATAAAGCTGTTTGGGATTTCGCGTGCCATTTCTTCCGCTTTTGCGATTGCACCGCTCATTCCTAATTTGCCGTCGGTTAACACAAGCTCTGCACCATAGCTGAGCATTAAAAGACGTCTTTCCATTGACATTGTGTCCGGCATTACGATTATAAGTTTATAGCCACGAGCTGCACAAAGGGCCGCAAGGCCTATGCCTGTGTTTCCGCTTGTTGGCTCAATTATTGTTGTATCTTTATTTAAAATTCCCCTATTTTCAGCATCATCAAGCATTGATTTCGCTGCTCTGTCCTTAATGCTTCCTGCGGGATTAAAAAATTCCACTTTTGCAAGGATTTTTGCATCCAAATCCTTCCCAAATCGTGATAGCTCTAAAAGTGGCGTTTTTCCCACCAATTCTTCTACTGATTTATATATTTTCATAAAGTTCCCTTTCTATAAGGTTTCTGCAATTTCTTCAATTCTTTTCAGGCGATGGTTTACTCCCGATTTGCCGATTGGCGGATTTAATCTTTCGCCAAGTTCCTTAAGGCTTTCGTCAGGATATTCCTTTCTTATCCTTGCAATCTCCTGCAAGGTTTCAGGAAGCTCGGCAAGCCCCATTTTCTTTTCTATTTTCTTTATTGCTTCAATCTGCAAAGATGCCGCTTTTGTGATTTTTTCAATGTTTGCAACTTCGCAGTTGGATTGACGGTTTGCCTGATTTCTGAACTCCTTTTCAATGGAAATGTTATAAATTTCCATAGCTGTTCCAACCGCTCCCATTACGCCTATAGTATCTGCAATAGCTGTGTATTCCTTTATATATACAACGTGTCGTCTCTTGCGCTCTGTAATCTTTGCTATAACCCCAGCTCGTTTTAGTACCTGACACAATTTTTCGGCGTAGCCCTTATGCTTTATGTCAAATTCCATGTGGTACTGCTTTTTAGGGTCAGATACCGAGCCTGCAGCCAAAAATGTACCACGAATATAGCTTCCGCGACAACATTCCTTTGTAAAAAGACGTCTGTCATCACCAAAAAGCATAAGCCTTGGGGCTACAGTATCGGAGAAAAAATCCCCGTCTATTAAAAGCCTGAAGCTTCCGTTTCGGTTCGTATATTCAAAATTTCTTTTAAACACCTTTGAAAGCAGGCCATTGACACGCTCAGCAACATCTTCGTTTTCGGTAGAAATTACAACACCGCTTTTAGTATAGCTTGATAGTAGCCGTATTATAGCCGAAAGCTCTGCAACGTTGCAATTCTGGCACATGGTATCCTGCGTAGCAAACTGTGCTTTCAGATTTTGCGTAAATGACATTACGACTTACTCCTTTTTATATCCCTGTGAATAACATTTACATTATAGTCAGAAAGCGCTTCGGCAAGCTTATTTGCCATGGTTACGCTTCTGTGTTTTCCGCCTGTGCAACCAACGGAAATTGTTATTGAATTTTTTCCTTCTTCAATGTATAAAGGAAGCAAGAATTTAATCATATCCTGTAGTTTTTGCAAAAACTGTTTTGACGAAACAGCATCCATTACAAAGTCCTGTATTTCTTTATCATTTCCAGTTTTGTACTTTAGCTCGTCCACATAAAACGGGTTTGGGAAACACCTTACGTCAAATACAAGGTCTGAATCTATTGGAATCCCGTATTTAAAGCCAAAGGACATTACATTTACCGTAAATTCGTCCATTGATGAATCCTGATAAATCTCGCGAAGCCTTTTTGAAAGCTGAGAAAGAGTATAATCCGAAGTGTCAATAACTGCATCGGCTTCGTGGTAGATTCCATCAAGCATTTCTCTTTCGATAGCGATGCTCTCAAGCAGTCCACCGTCTGATGCGATAGGATGAGTTCTTCTGGTTTCCTTATATCTTTTTACCAATACTTCGTCACGAGCCGTAACAAAAAGAAGCTTGCACTCATATCCGTTTTCTTTTAGTATTTTAAGGTTATCCAAAATCTCATTTATCATATCCCCAACACGTGAGTCAATAACAAATGCAATCCTATCATACTTTCCGTTTATGGAAAAAAACATTTCTGCAAGCTGTGGAATTATGGCAGGCGGAAGATTATCCATACAGAAAAAACCTGTATCTTCTAAAAAGCGGATTACCTGCGTTTTTCCCGCTCCTGAAAGACCTGTCACTATTGTAAACTGCATTAAAATTCCCCCAGCATTTTTACTTCTGTTTCTAATTTTACTTTGAATTTATCGTAAACTGTATCCTGTATAAATTTAATCAAATCCAAAACGTCCTGACAAGTAGCATCCCCTGTGTTTACCACAAAGCCCGAATGCTTTTCTGAAACCTGTGCACCGCCGATAGCTTTGCCTTTTAAGCCTGCATCTTCAATAAGTTTTCCTGCAAAATAGCCTTCCGGTCTTTTAAAGGTACTTCCTGCACTTGGCATTGAAAGTGGCTGTTTTGAACATCTTCTTTCTTTGAAATCGTCCATTTTGGCACGAATTTCGGTTTTGTCCGCTTTTTCAAGCAAAATTTCGGCAGATAAAACAATATCTTCTTTTCCTGAAAATCTGCTATGGCGGTATCCAAAATCAAGTTCGCCTTTTTCTGCGGTCTTGATTTCACCATTTGAAAGGTATGTTACTTTTCCTACAACATCTTTCATTTCGCCGCCGTAAGCGCCTGCGTTCATATAGATTGCACCGCCCAAGGTTCCAGGTATTCCCGATGCAAACTCAAGGCCTGAAAGACCGTTTTCAAGCGCCACATTTGCAAGCTTGGATAAAAGTATTCCAGCTTTTGCGATGATTTTATCGCCTTGAACTTCTACGCTGTCAAATCCCTTTGCAAGCTTTATAACAAGGCCTCTTATTCCCTTATCGCTAACCAAAAGATTTGAACCGTTACCCATTATGGTATAAGGGATTCCCTTATTCTTCGCATATTCTATAAGTTCTTTTAACTCTTCTTCGTTATAAACTTCAGCGAACTCATCAGCAGGTCCGCCAATTTTAAAGGATGTATGATTTTTTAATAGTTCATTCTTTTTAATTTCCATACTATTTCAAAATGCGTCCTTTCCCTATTCGGTCATTTTATTCATTTCACGCATTAAGCGGTTATTAAGTTCAACCGCCGCATTATATCCCATACGTTTCTGGCGGTTGTTCATAGATGCAACTTCGATGATAATTGCAAGGTTTCGGCCAGGCTTTACCGGAATTGTAAGGGACGGAATGTTGATACCCATAATATTGGTATATTCATCAAGCATACCAAGTCTGTCATACTGTTTTCCCTCAACCCAAGGCTCTAGGTGGATAATCATATTGATACTTTCGGTATCTTTAACAGCACCCATACCAAAGATTTCCTTAACGTCAACAATACCGATACCGCGAAGCTCAACAAAGTGACGGATAATATCAGGTGATGAGCCAACAAGTGTTCGGGACGATACACGTTTTATTTCAACGGCATCATCGGCAACAAGTCTGTGGCCTCTTTTTAAAAGCTCGATTGCGGTTTCACTTTTACCAACTCCGCTTTCGCCCATAATCAAAACACCTTCGCCGTATACTTCAACCAAAACGCCGTGACGTGTTCTTCTTGGAGCAAGCTGAACATTTAAGTAGCTTATCATAGCACTCATTATGCTTGATGTACTTTCTTCTGTGCGAAGAAGCGTTACATCATACTTTTCTGCAAGCTCAAGCATTTCAGGAAGAATGTGCATATTACGGGTCAGGATAACAGCAGGGACTTTTCGTTTGAAAAGCTCTTCCATAAGCTCGTATCGTCTGTCTCTTGCAAACTGCTCAAGATAGGTAAGCTCTACCTTTCCTATAACCTGCAAACGCTTCGGGTCAAAATAGTCATAAAATCCCGCAATCTGAAGCGCTGGTCTGTTAATTTCCGGAGTTTCTATCATTACCTTATCAACGTCGGATGATGCGTAAATTTTCTCCAAAGAAAATTCGTCTATTACCTTTGTAAGATGTATTTTAAAATTCATTTCTTTCATTTTAAAACCCTTTCTTAATTGCGGGAAGCTTTTGCCCGCTTATTTTTGGTCATACGTATACATTTTTATTATATACCAAAATCTATATAATTTCAATTAAAATTCACAAAATTTAAGGCTTTTTCAAAAAAAATTAGCGTGATATTTAATAATTTAAAAAAAATTTGCAAAAACGCTTGCATTCTTTAAAAAGTTGTGGTAAAATACTAATGTTTTGATAATGCAAATGAATTGGAGGTGCTTTAAAATGGCAAAATGTGATATCTGCGGAAAAGGCGTATCTTTCGGAATTAAGGTCAGCCACTCACACAGAAGATCAAACAGAACTTGGAAAGCTAACATTAAAAAGGTAAGAGCCGTTGTAAACGGAAACACAAAATCTGTTAACGTTTGTACACGTTGCCTACGTTCAGGAAAGGTTACACGTGCAGTTTGATTTTTTTGGAATCTGACAGAGGAATTTTATTACTCTGTTTTTTTCTTGCAAAAATTTGCAAAATTTCAATATTTCTTTTGCTTTTTAGAAAGATGTATA
>JAFUJN010000114.1 GCA_017468095.1 Clostridia bacterium | reverse complement strand
CGAATAAAAATAAAAATAAAAATAAAAACTCTTACACAAGGCAAGAGTTTTGCATACAAACGACAAGTGCATACCAAAAAAAGAGCATGCATCCATTATTCAATACAAAATCTTGCCGGCATCTCTGTACCAAACTTAAAGATCAAATATATACTAACATATTATTTATATTTTGTCAATAAATAATTACAATTTTTAATTTCAAATTCTACCAATTTTTTTATTGATTTATGTTTAAAATTATGCTAAAATGTAAATAATAAAAATTGTAAAAGTTTTTATTATTTACCATACTTTAGTAAGGAGTGTTTTTAATGGATTATAAGGGAACAAAAACAGAACAAAATCTTATGGCTGCGTTTGCCGGTGAATCACAGGCAAGAAACAAGTATTCATACTTTGCTTCAGTTGCAAAAAAGGAAGGCTATGAGCAAATAGCTGCCATCTTCCAAAAGACAGCTGATAACGAAAAAGAACATGCAAAAATGTGGTTTAAAGAGCTAAAGGGTATTGGCGATACAAAGGCTAACCTTGAAGCTGCAGCAGATGGTGAAAATTATGAATGGACAGATATGTATGCAACATTCGCAGAAGAAGCTGAAGCTGAAGGCTTTACAGAACTTGCTGCAAAGTTCCGCGCAGTTGCTATGATTGAAAAATCACACGAAGAACGCTACAGAAGACTACTTGATAACGTACAGATGAACAAAGTATTTGAAAAGGCCGGCGAAACAATGTGGGAATGCCGTAACTGCGGACATCTTGTTGTTGGAAAGAAAGCTCCTGAAATTTGCCCGGTTTGTGCACATCCTCGAAGCTACTTTGAAGTTAGAGCAGAAAACTACTAATACATTACGCAAGAGTAAATCTCTTGCGTATTTTTCTTGCAAAAATTTTCCTTGTATCTTCCCTTTTCTTGCGGGCAACATATTACGGGAGGAATAGTTATGTGCACTGCCTTGACTTTTAAAACAAAGGACCACTATTTTGGAAGAAACTTGGACCTTGAATATTCTTTAGGAGAACAAGTTGTTATTACACCAAGAAATTATGTGTTCAATTTCAGGATGCTCCCGACTTTGAAAACACATTATGCTATGATTGGTGTAGCTAAAATCGATAATGGATTTCCCCTTTATTATGACGCAACCAATGAAGCGGGGTTATCTATTGCAGGGCTAAATTTTCCTGAAAATGCTGTTTATTTTAAACCAGAACAGTGTTTAAACAACATTGCACCTTTTGAGATTATTCCGTATATATTGGGAAAATTCAAAAGTGTTCGGGAAGTTAGTGATTTTCTTAAAGAAGTAAACATTTCAGACATTGCATATAATGATGATTTCCCATTGTCACCACTTCACTGGATAATAGCTGATGAAAAGGAAGCGATTACTGTGGAAAGCGTAAAGGATGGACTTAAAATTTATGAGAATTCTATTGGTATTCTCACAAATAATCCGCCCTTTTGTTACCAAATGTTTAATTTGAATAATTATGCGCATATTTCGGCATGTAATCCCGAAAAAAACTTTTCTAAAAACGTCCCCTACTCCGCCTATTCCAGAGGCCTTGGAGGTTTGGGACTTCCGGGAGATTTTTCGTCTATGTCCAGATTTGTAAGAGCAGTATTTGCAAAGTCTTTATCGGTATGTGATACTGATGACATGGATAGCATAAGTCAATTTTTTCATATTTTGTCTTATGTAGAGCAAGTTCGTGGCTGTGTAAAAGTAAATGACAAGGACGAAATCACGGTTTATTCCTCTTGCTGTAATGCAACTAAAGGGATTTATTATTACAGCACGTATCAAAATCGCTGTATTCGTAGCGTTGATATGCACAAAGAAAATCTTGATTCGGATTTTCTTATTCCCTTTGATATGACAGGAAAAGAATTCGTTTTCGGTCAAAATTAAAAACCACCCTTTTGGGTGGTTTTTTCTTATTTTACGTATTCTGCGCAAACTCTATATATTGGCATACCTGCTTCGGAAAATTTTGTTTCATATTCTGTCATAACATTTTCTTCCCAGCCTGAATTATGTAGGTCAAAGGTTATGTTTGACAGCTTCAAATCTTCCTCGGCAAAAGAGTTTAGAGAAAATTCAAAAAGCTTCTGATTATCGGTTTTAAAGCAAATCAAATCGCCGATGTTGATAACTTTTTTGTAAACATCAATGAAGTTTTTATGAGTAAGGCGGCGTTTTGCCTGCTTATTTTTCTTCCAAGGGTCAGAGAAATTAAGGTAAATTCTGTTCACTTCACCCTTTTCAAAATATTCGCATAAGTTTGCAGCATCGGCAATTATAAAACGTAAGTTTTTAAGCTCTAGCGGTTATGCCTTTTCCATTGCAATAACCATTGCATTTTTTTCAATTTCAAGGGCAATAAAGTTGATTTCAGGATATTTATGCGCCATTTCGCAGATAAATTTTCCTTTTCCGCAACCAATTTCAAGATGAATTGGGTTTTTGTTGTCAAATTCTTTATGCCATACCCCTTTAAGTTCTTCAGGGTTTCTTATCCAAAGACTTCCGCTTTTGTCAAGTCTTGTATCGCAGTTTTTCTTTTTACGCATTCGCATAGGTGCGTTTCCTCCAAAGTTATAAGTCATATTAAAACGGTGAACAATCGCT
>JAFUJN010000113.1 GCA_017468095.1 Clostridia bacterium | reverse complement strand
TCCAATCTCGTCAAGACCACCTAATGGTATAATCTTTAATTTAATTTTTTTTGCCACTATTTTACCTCCGTTATTATTTCCGCACACAACAATTATAGTTATTATACCACACTTTTTGTTAGTTAGTCAATATTTTTCCAATTTACTCTTTTTTCTAATTCACAGGGCAAAGACTAATAAGGAATTTTGCTTTTTTTGGTGAAAATGTCCTTTGAAATACCTTTTTTATTTTGCTAAAATTAAATTATGATAATAAAAGGAGGTTATTCTTTTGGACTATAAAAAGGGCGATTACATAAGATATGCATCAAATGGCGTTTGCCTTATTGACGATATAAAAAGCATTGATATAAACCGTTCTAAAAACCCGAAAAGCTTTTATGTTCTAAAGCCAATCAGTGCCAGTTCATCCACAATATATGTACCTTTAGACAACAATGAATTGGTTTCAAAAATGCGATATATTCTTTCCAAAACCGAGATAGATAGTCTCATAAATTCGGTGAAGAATGACAAAATTGATTGGATTTCTGACAGAAAAGAACGCAATAACAGCTTTAAACAAATCATTAAGGACTCTGACCCAAGGGAACTTTTAAAGCTTGTAAGCTGTATATATCTTAAAAAGCAGGAACTTTCAGCTGATGGCAAAAAGCTTTCTTCTACTGATGAAGGCCACCTTTTACAAGCGGAAGCGTTAATCGAAAACGAATTTGCTTTCGTTTTAAAGCTTGACGGTCTGGGCGTTGGAAATTATATCAGAGCGATGCTTGGAATTTAACTTGACTGCACTTTTTGTGCAGTCTTTTTTATTCTGCTTTTAATACCATTGATATTACTTCAGCTATTCGTTCACCGCCTCTTATCGCCTCTTCCATTGTGTTTCCGTTAGAGCCAACCTCTATTATTAATGACCCTAAGGTTAACTGTTCATTAAAGCGTTCCTTCCGTAGGTCAATAGGTCGCATAAGCGATGGATACACTTCTATTGCCTTAGCCTGGATTTTGGATGCAAATTTAAAATTTTCCTGCCAATTATCGTGAGTAAGATTTACATTTGTTCCCACAACAAGCATAATCTGCGCCGTTTTTTCGCCATTTATATCTGTCACCATTTTCACCTTTGTTCCGTCTTCGCGGGTTATACCATCACGGTGAACATCTAAAACCACCTTTATTCCGCTATTTGCATTAAGGTTTTTTCGTATGGTTGCCTCCGCACTTTGATATGACGCATTATAGGACGGATAATCGTGAACTGTTTTGTCATGGATGGCATTTATTCCGTTCTTTAAGAACACTTCTTCCATTGCGCATCCCACAGCAGTAATGTTTTTTGTTTCGTCAAGATTTCTGTCAGGCGCACCTTTATTATAGGTTTCTTCGCTGAAGCTTTCGGTTGTATGGGTATGCATTATAAGTACCTGTGGGCCATTATTATCCAATTTAAATGCCAACGGCTTATTCAAAAACTCTTGCGGATTTATTTCGTATTCTGTGTTATTAGAAACTTTGAAGCCCTTATCGATCGTAACACTTTCAGACCTTAAAACAGGCTCTTGGTTTGGCATATCATCCGGCGTTTCTTCTTTGACCGGCTCTTTTTCTGTTAAAATAAAAAAATGCTGTAGGATTTTTTCTGCTTGACTTTTCTTTTCTGCAGTTTTTTCTTCCTT
>JAFUJN010000112.1 GCA_017468095.1 Clostridia bacterium | reverse complement strand
GCCATTCTGTGTTGCAAATTCTTCAAAGCTCATTTCGTACTGATTTTCAGCCATCTTGCCCATTGGGATTTCCATCTGTGCTTCATTCCAAGGAGTAGCATTATCAAGATGTTCAATTCCGTACATTGTCTTGAATTCATTAACTTCTGTATCTTCAAACTTTGCGAAGTTTTCGATTGTCATTGTGCTAAGAAGTTCTTCTGATGTGCTATCTGCTGATAAGCCGCTGTTTTCAAGGCCGACTTTAGCAAGGAATTCTTCAACAGAAAGTTCTTCTTCCTGTGCAACCTGTGCTACAGTCATAACCTGTTCTTCTTCTACCACCGGCATATTAGCCTTAATCTTTTCATAAGCAGCCCATCCGCCAGGGATTGCAACTGCAGCAATAATCAAAATTACTACTATATTAAATATTAGGCCACTTCTGTCCTTTTTCTTTGGGGCTACCTGTGGTACCTGTTCTTTTCTTTGCTTCTTTGCTTTGCTTTCGCTCATTGTTATGTTCTCCTTCCTTATAGGTAAAAGTATTCTTATATAACTATACCACCTTTTAGCCAAAATTGCAACTATATTTTTTTGAACAGTTTGTGAACGATACAAAAAAAGCGATGCTACTTCGCATCGCCTTTTTTTATTTAATTAAAGTAAAATATCCAATTACAACAAGTGCTAAAGCTATTCTGTACCAGCCGAATAGCTTAAAGTCATGCTTTTTAACGAAGTTTACAAGGAACTTTATTGCCAGAAGCGAAACCACATACGCAACAATCATTCCGCATAAAAGCACGCCTATATCGGTACTTGTTAAAACACCCTCGTATGTAACTATCTTCAAAAAGCTTACGCCGAACATTATCGGGATTGCCAAAAAGAACGAAAATTCTGCCGCCAGACTTCTTGATGCGCCAACCAGCATCGCTCCCAAAATAGTTGAACCTGAACGTGATGTTCCGGGGATTATTGAAAGCACCTGAAAAAGTCCTATTATAAGAGCTGTTTTATAGCTCATTTCGGAAATTTCGGTGACTTTTTCCTTTTTGGACAGGTTTTCTACTATTATAAATGCGATACCGTAAAGTATCAATGTAGCGGACACCACCTGCCAGTTTTCAAACCGTTCCATATAATCGTTAAACAAAAGGCCGATTACACCTGCAGGAATACACGCCGCAATCACCTTAAACCACATATCCCAAGTGCCCTTTTTCTCTTCCTTGGTTTTGGATGGCGAAAACGGGTTTAATTTTTTAAAATAAAGGGTCACAACCGCAAGGATTGCACCAAGCTGGATTACATATAAGAACAAGCTCTGTGCCGTAAATCCCGAATTTCCCATAAGCTCATTGACTAAAATCATATGCCCCGTTGAGCTTACAGGAAGCCATTCGGTTATGCCTTCAACAATGCCCAGAATAAGGGCTTTAATATACTCAAGCATCTTTTGCCTCCATCTTATTTACGCAGTCTATAATAAGGTCAACCGCGTTATCTATACCCAAAAGTCCCACATTGATACACAAATCATAGGTTGAAAGGTCATCCCACTCCCTGTCTGTGTAATAATTATAATGTGTTTTTCTCTGTTTTTCTATTTTTATAATCTGTTCCTTTGCCTTTTTCGCATCAAGGTCATAAAGCTTACCTATACGCTTGATTTTGCTGTCCATATCAGCATACAGGAACACTCGCAACAAGTTTTTTTCGCCGTCCAGAACATAGTCGGCACAGCGACCCAAGAAGATGCAAGGGCCTTTCTTCGCAGTTTCCTTTATGAAGTTTGACTGACCCACGAAAACCTTGTCATTGATGTGCATTTCATACTGGATAACATCGCTTATTCCGCGAAGTCCGCCGCCGGAAACAAGGGTGTATAAAAGGCTGTTTGTGGCTCTTTCATCCACCTTTTTAACAACATCAGGATGAGCGTTTACAGCTTCTGCAACACCCTGGGCAAATTCGTCATCATAAAAAGGGATTCCCAATTTTTCCGAAAGCTTCTTGCTTATTTCCTTTCCGCCACTTCCGTACTGTCTTCCGATTGTAATAATAGTTTTCATACCCTGCGAGACCTCCTTTTTTGTAATTATATTATTTTTTTAATAAACTCGTCTATATCAATGTTGCCCTCATTATTATAGATAACAAAATCGCAGTTTTTGATATAGAAATCGTCATCCTTTTGTGCGCCTATGCGAAGCGCAGCATCTTCATCTGAAAGTCCGTCACGCTCCATAATACGCTTTTTTCGTATTTCCTTATCCGCCAAAATTCCAACCATCATATCGCAGGAAATTCCACTTTCGATTAAGGTTGCACCGTCTGCGCAAACAACGTCGCTTTCTTCTTTTTCCATCTTATTATATATGTCCGTTAAGATGTATTTATGCGTAATTTCGTTTAGTTTTTTAAGCTTTTCGCTATCTGAAAATACGATTTTTCCCAGCTTTTTGCGGTTTATTTCGCCGTTTTCAAGAAAGCTGTCACCAAAACATTCCACCACTTCTTTGGCACAAGGCGTATCCTTTGCCATAATCTCACGGGATACCAAATCGCAGTCGATTACGGGGATGCCGTGTTCACGAAGGCGCTGTGATAAGTGACTTTTTCCGCAACCCGAACCACCTGTTATTCCCACAAGCTTTTTATTTTGCATCATACCAGTTATCACCCTCCGACATATCCACCAAAAGCGGAACTAATAGGTTTGCCGCTTTTTCCATTTCTTCTTTTAGTATCTTTGAAACTTGCTCTTTTTCTTCCAAAAGCGTTTCTATTATAAGTTCGTCGTGCACCTGAAGTATCAGCTTTGACTTTAGCTTTTCGGCTTTTAAGCGGTTATAGATTTTTACCATTGCAAGCTTTATGATGTCTGCGGCACTTCCCTGAATTGGGGTGTTCAGTGCCACTCGCTCACCAAAAGAACGGGTGTTGAAATTCGATGACGTAATTTCAGGGATATACCTTATTCTGTTCATCATTGTTTTGACAAAGCCGCTATCTCGGGCAAATTTCTTGATGTCTTCCATATACTTTTTAACGCCTGCATATTTTTCAAGATAGCTTTCAATATACGCCTTTGCTTCTTTAACCGAAATTTTAAGGTCCTGTGATAAGGAATACTCGCCTATTCCGTAAACAATGCCGAAGTTAACAGCCTTTGCGCTTGAGCGCTGTTCTTTGGTTACTTCAGAAAGCGGGATTCCCAATACCTGTGATGCCGTCATAGCGTGAATATCTTCGCCGTTTTTAAAGGCGTTTATCATAATTTCGTCCTTTGCAATATGCGCCAAAACTCGAAGCTCAATCTGTGAATAGTCCGCATCCAAAAGCACGCATCCCTCTTTTGCCACAAACATTTTACGGATATGGCTTCCAAGCTCTGTTCGAGTCGGGATATTCTGCATATTCGGCTCGGTTGAGGAAATTCTGCCCGTTACGGTAACGGTTTGGTTGAACACCGAATGAATTCGACCAGTTTTTTCGTTTATCACCGCCAAAAGTCCGTCACAGTAGGTGCTCTTTAGCTTTGCAAGCTTTCGGTATTCTAAAATAAGCTCAATAATCGGGTGCTTGCCCGAAAGCTTCTCCAAAACTTCGGCGTTGGTTGAGTAGCCTGTTTTGGTTTTCTTAAGTGCCTTAAGTCCCAGCTTTTCAAACAGGATTACGCCCATCTGCTTGGTTGAATTTATGTTAAATTCTTCGCCGGCAAGGTCATAAATCTCGCCTGTTAACTCATCAATTCTTGCGGAAAGCTCGGCTGAAAATGCTTCAAGCTCATTTTTGTCAATTAACATTCCGCTCTTTTGCATATCGCAAAGTACCGTCATAAGCGGAAGCTCCACGTCATAATAAAGCTGTTCCTGACCGTTTTCTGCAAGTTTTTTTGATGTGATTTCATAAATCGGCATAACCGCCAAAACCTTTTTCGCAAGGTCTGAAGTTTCTTCTTCAAATAATGAAACTTGTCCCTGCGTTTCGCCAAATTCAAAGCCTAAATATTCGTAGGCAAGTGCATTTGGTGAAAAATCGTTCCTTGCAGGGTTTATAAGATAGGATGCGATTGCACAGTCGTAGACAATGCCGTTGATTTCGCAAACTGCCAAGGCATCTTTTGCGAAAATGCAGTATTTTTTCACATTTTCATCTGCTAAAAGTGCATAAAACTCGTCCTTAATTTCTGGGGTTACTTCAAAATAACTGCCCACCTTATCAACGCCGAAAGCACCGCCTGTTATGGCGTTTTCGTGCACTTCAAAAAGACAGGCGCACTCGCCTTTTTTGCGGACCTTTTCGCATAATGCCAAAAACTCCGTTTTTGTGGTGATTGTTTCTTCGCGAGTTCCTGATAAGAAGTCGATTTCTTCCTTGGTTTCCGTCTTTTTTAAATTAAGTCTTTTGATAACCTTGTTAAGCTCAAGCTTTTTCAAAATATCGTAAAGCTCTGTGTTTTCTGTAAAATCACAAGGCTCGTTTTCGCTGAAATTAAAATCTATCGGCACAAATCTGTCGATTGTGGCAAGAGTTTTTGACAAAAATGCAGAATCTTTATCGGTTTCTAATTTCTTTAGGTTTGCAGGTGTGATACCCCAAGCACCTAAATCTTCGTACAAGGTTTCAATGCTTTTTGCTTTGCCGATTAGGGTCATAGCGGTCTTTTCGCCGATGCCACGAACGCCGGGGATATTGTCAGAAGTATCGCCCATTAGCGCCTTTACGTCAATAAACTGGCTTGGTTTTACGCCATAGCGGTCAAAAACTTCCTTTTCGGTGTAAACGTCGGTGTCGGTTACGCCTTGCTTTGTTACGGTTAAAAGCACCTTTGTCTTTTGTGATGCAAGCTGCAAATCATCCTTGTCACCTGTTGCAATCAGACACTCAACGTCACTTTCTTCGCAAAGCCTTGATACTGTACCGATAATATCGTCCGCTTCATAGCCCTCAAGCTCTAAAATGTTTATGCCCATAGCCCGCAAAATGTCCTTGGCTATCGGCATCTGCACACGAAGTCCGTCCGGCATAGGCTTTCTTTGCGCCTTGTACTCTGAGTACATTTTGTGGCGGAATGTTGGGGCTTTTAAGTCAAAAGCCGCACAAATATAATCGGGATTATTTTCGTCAATGAGCTTCATTAAGGTCATTAAAAACCCGAATATGGCATTGGTTGGCGTTCCGTCGGATGCCGACAGGAATCTCACTCCGTAAAATGCACGGTTTATTAAGCTGTTTGAGTCAATTATCAGTAATTTTTTCATAGCCTTGTTCTTTCTTCTTTATTTTTCTAAAGGCTCCCTTGCCTAAAGGGAGCTGGCTCGGCGTAGCCGAGACTGAGGGATTCACTGACGGAGGGATTCCGCCGTAGGCTGACGGAGGGATTCCTTTACAGCAATATCAATATACTGACATACTCCCTCAAAGTTTTTATTCACTTCATTATTAGGTATTCTGATAACCGTCAGGTTTCTCTGTTCTATTCTATCTGTCCTGATTTTATCTTTTAGTAAGCCTTTATCTTCATAATGTTGCGAACCATCGAGTTCAATTATAAGCCTTGCACTATGACAATAAAAATCGACTATGTAATTATCAATTACTTTTTGTCTTAAAAATCTTACAGGATAGCTTTTTAAAATATCATACCAAAGATGCCGTTCTTCTTTTGTCATGTTTTTCCGTAAAGTTTTTGCGTTGGCGGTTAAGTCTGTATTATGCTTTCTATCCATGTATCCCTCCACCACCTTCGGTGGTCCCCCTCCCTTTAGGCAAGGGAGGCTTTTTTGATAGTTTACATTGATTAAAGGACTATAATTTTTGTTTTAATTCAAAAATGATGCCTTATTGCTAATAATAAATTGATAATTTAATTCAACCAAATTTTCTTCATATTCAAAGAAAGCATCGTCACATTCATTAAGTATTTCTTCAATTCTCTCTTCCTCTTTTTCATCGTCAGGACTTATAATATCTTCTCTTTCATCTCTGTCTGTCGGAACTTCATCTCCGTATACGCTAATGGCTTTCTTGCAAATCTCTGCTGTTTTTATCGCTCCTATTTTTTCAAAAGAAGAAACAAGTTCATTTGCAAACTCTCCGCTTGAATTAAAGAAAAACTGTGCAAATCCACCATTATTAACTTCCATTTCAAGTAACTGTATAATATATAATACTCTCTGTTCTTCATTCAATATTTCCATTTTGTCTCCGTACTCGCACTTTTCTGCTATATACTGAGTCATTTCTATTACAAAATCTTCTTTTTCTTCAATATTCCAAATTTCATTAATTTTCATATCATTATCCTCACTTTGCAAGGTTTTATATTTTATAATTACTGTTTGAGTATCTCCATCCCAATCCACTTTTGCATTTAAACTCTCTGCAACTGCACGGGCAGGAACAAGAGTTCTGCTATTTACTGCCTGCGGTGGAACATCTAAAACAATATCTTTACCACTCACATTAATTACTTCATTATCAATCTGCATAATAACTATGGTATCACCTTTGATTGCTGTTATAGCCTGTGTGCTTCCATCCCACTCAACTACTGCACCCATAGATTCAAATATTTTTCGCATTGGAACCATTATCCTATTGTCTATTGCTTGTGGAGGAACATCAAATAGCAACTCCTGTCCATCAAGCAAAATTGTTATTTCATTTTTAGCAAAAATTTGTACCGAAAATACACTAGCCATCATCACTAACGTTAATAAGAATACTATTATTCTTTTACACTTCATTTTTCATTCTCTCCTTTCAATCATTCTCTATCTGCCAATCGATTGGCTCCTGATTTAGTGCCTTTAAAATATTATTCACCTTTTTAAAGTGTCCGCAGCCGAAAAAACCGCGGGTTGCAGATAGCGGGCTTGGGTGTGCCGCAGACAAGATTATATGTTGCGGAGCGGTTATAAGCTCTTCCTTTTTCTTGGCGTCATTTCCCCACAGAATGAAAATGACAGGTTCGCGTCTGTTATTCAAAATCCGGGTAATCTTATCGGTAACCTTTTCCCAGCCTTTGCCCTTATGGGAATTGGCTTCTCCATCACGAACTGTGAGCGATGCGTTCAAAAGCAAAACTCCCTGTTTTGCCCATTTTTCAAGGCATCCGTGGTTTGGGATATAGCATCCCATTTCCTGATTAAGTTCCTTATAAATGTTTTTGAGTGACGGCGGAATATCCACGCCTTTTTTAACTGAAAACGCCATTCCGTGTGCCTGATTTTCGCCGTGATACGGGTCCTGACCGAAAATCACAACCCTTGTATCTTCATAGCTTGTACTGGATAAGGCGCTAAAAATCTCGTCCCTATCAGGATGGATTATGTAGTTTTCGTATTCATCCGCCAAAAAATCCTGTAATTCTTTATAATAATCCTTGGAAAATTCTTCTTCTAAAAGAACGTCCCAGCTATTTCCTATTTGTCCCATCAATCTTTCCTCTTTGCTTTTTGAAAATGGTATGCGAATTCGCCAACGATGCAGTCAGGCAAAATTTTCGTGAAAAACTTGCCGACTTTTATCAAAATCCCCGGAACAATAACGGTTTTTCCTGCCATCATACCGGAAATTCCTATTCGTGCGCACTTTTTAGCGCTCATTCCAACACCATGGAAATCAACGCCTGCCACGCTGTCAAACTCAGTTTTAACAGGCCCAGGGCAAAGTGCTGATACTGTAACACCGCTATTTTCCTTTTTAAGCTCCTTTGCGATACTTCGGGTTAAGCTCAAAACATAAGCCTTGGTTGCATAGTAGGTTGAAAGCATCGGGCCTTCCGGCATAAATCCCGCTGCAGATGCCACATTCAGTATTTTTCCACAGTTCTTTTCTTTAAATTCCAAAAGGAACAGTTTTGTTAAGATATGTAATGCTTTCACGTTCAAAACAACCATTTCCATATCCTTTGAAAGCTCGGTTTCGTAAAACTTCCCAAGCTTGCCAAACCCTGCGTTATTAACAAGAATTTCCACGTCCTTGCCCTTGCATCTTTCATACAAGGAATAGCAGTTTTCTTCCTTTGAAAGGTCCATTGTCATAATTTC
>JAFUJN010000111.1 GCA_017468095.1 Clostridia bacterium | reverse complement strand
GTTTGCATTTCCGCTGTTACATACGATTGCTCTTGCAATACCGTTTTCAATATGCTTTTTTGTAACCCAAATCTGAGCACCCTTAACCAGGTTTTGTGTGTAACATCCTGCCGCGGTTGCCGGAGTTTCACTCACGATTAAAGCTAAGTCCATTTTATCTTTATTTTTACGAATACCTGCGTGAATACCCGCGGCAGAAAATCCCTTTGCCTCACATATACCGCCATTTATTATCTTCATAGTAAATTCCTTTCTTATAGGTCAAGTCCTAAAGTTTCTTCGAAACCAAGTGCCAAGTTCATACACTGTATTGCTGCACCTGATGAGCCTTTTCCAAGATTATCAAATCTTGAGGCACTTAAAATTCGCTCGTCATTTCCTGTTACTTCTATCTGAAGTCCGTCTTTACCGGAAAGGTTATTGCTTCCTAAAAATCCTTCTTTGCCAAAAGGCATAACCTTAACAACCTTTTGGTCTTTATAGTGATTTTCAAAAATCTCGTGAATTTCCTTTGCAGTTGGATTTCCCACCAAAAGCTTTGAAAATAGCGGAACTGATACCACCATACCGCTATAGAAATCATCTACAATCGGTGCAAATATTGGCTTATCCAAAAGTCCGCAGATTTCTTTCATTTCAGGAAGATGCTTGTGGTTTTGAGCAAGTCCATACTGTCTTGGTGAGAAAAGCTCTTCACCTTTTTCTTCACTCTCATACTCCGCAATCATCTTTTTTCCGCCGCCTGAATAGCCTGTTACAGAATAGCAGACAATCGGGTAATCCTTTGGCAAAATACCTGCTCTAACCAGCGGATAAACCAATGAGATAAAACCACTTGCATGACATCCCGGAACGGCAATTTTGTTCATCTTGCAGATGTTCTTTTTAAATTCAGGTGAAAGTTCCGGAAAACCGTATGCCCAATCAGGATTTGTTCTGTGGGCAGTTGAAGTGTCTAAAATCTTTACCTTGTCCGATTTTACTTTTGCTACAATTTCTCTTGCCGCATCATCAGGAAGGCATAAAAACGCAGCATCTGCGCTTTCTATCGCCTTGCATCTTGCATCTATATCTTTCCTTAGTTCATCAGGAATTGTTATTAGTTCAATATCGTCTCTTTTTCCTAGTCTTTCAAAAATTCTAAGACCTGTTGTGCCGGCACTTCCGTCCACAAATATCTTCTTCATTATTAGCACCTCATATTTTGCATAAATATACAAATCAACATACTAACCATTATCCCATAACTTACGTATTTTGTCAAGTGCTTTAATGTTACATCTTTGTATCTTTTATGCATTTTTGTGAATGTTTATAAAATAAAAGTGTATATTTATGCATTTTTGTATGTTTTTTCAGTATAAATGTCAATAATTATACAAAAAGCCTGTATTATGAGTCTAAGCGTTGTTTCTTTGCACATAAAAAGAACTCCTTTTAGGAGCTCTTTTTAAATATTCTTGAAATTCAAAATATCCATATCCACGCCAACGTAGTTTTCGATATAATCAAGCATTTCGTCAGCGTTATCAAAAACTCTGTAAAGCTCACGGCACTCTTCCTTAATAAACTCTTCCTTTATTCCCTTTTCCATCATAGCAAGAAGGTCATCAAAGTAGTTATTTACATTGAAAATTGCAATAGCCTTTGTGTGTCTTGAAAGCTGTTTTAGTGTAATGATTTCAAAAAATTCATCAAATGTTCCGATACCGCCTGGTGCCATAATAAATGCGTCGGACATTTCCTCAAGCATCTTTTTTCGCTCACGCATAGTATCAGGGCGTATAAGCTCGGTGCAGTTTTCAAAAATCATACCGTCAACATTGAAAAATCCCGGTGCAATACCGATTATTTTTCCGCCACCCGCATAAGCACCACGGGCTGATGCACCCATAACACCCTCGGCACCTGCGCCGAAAACAAGGCCGTGACCGCGTTCTGCAAGTTTTTTTCCAAGGTCTTCTGTGGCTTCTATATATACTTTATCAATTATGTTACTTGATGCTCCATATACACAAATATTCATAAAATCATCCTTTCTTATTCATACATTTTCTCAAGGATTGCTACTACTTCTGCCTTTGACGGGACTCTCGGGTTTGTCGGCGTACAGGCATCATTTATTGCACTTTCCGCCATCTTGTCAATAGCATTAAAATATTCGTCTTTAGAAACGCCACACTGTGAAACAGAAAGTGGCATATTCATTTCTTTCATCATAAACTGAATATAGCTGACAAGTGCTCTAACCGTTGTAATTTCGTTAAAGTTTGAAACACCTAAAAGCTTTGCCGCATTCACATACTTTCTTACACAAGCAGGGTATGTAGGACGGCTTTTTGAGTGCTTATTTATCTCTGAGTTATACTCTATTATATGCGGAAGCACCATTGCGTTCGCTCTTCCGTGTGGAATGTGGAACTGCGCACCGATTGCGTGGGCAATTCCGTGGTTTAGTCCCAAGGACGCAGAGTTAAATGCAAGACCGGCAAGGCAGGATGCAACGTGCATCTTTTTTCTTGCGTGGGTGTCATTATTATCAAGATATGAGCGCAAAAGGAATGTTCCGCAGATTTCGATTGCCTTTTCAGCCAAAGCATTTGAAAATTCGTTATTGTTTGTGCTGACATAAGCCTCCAGTGCGTGTGTCAAAACGTCCATGCCGGTATCGGCTGTTACTGTTGCAGGAACGCTTTTTACAAGCTCGGCATCAAGAATTGCTTCGGTTGGAAGCATACTCTCTGATACAAGTGGATATTTAACACCCTTCTGTGAATCAGTTACCACAGCAAAGCTTGTTACTTCGCTTCCCGTACCGCTTGTTGTAGGGATGGCAATTAGTGCAATTTCCTTTCCCTGCACAATTTTCATTGCAAATTCACGGATTGCCTTTGCTTCGTCAAGGGCACTTCCACCGCCGATTGCAATTATGCAATCAGGATTGTAGCTTGATACTTTCTCAACACCCTTTGTGATTTTTTCAATCGGTGGGTCAGGCACTACGTCTGTGAAAATATCAAATTCAATACCCCTGTTCTTCAGCCTGTAGGTTACAAGCTGAAGCATTCCGCTTTTTTCAATAAACGGGTCGGTTATAACCAAAACTCTTCTGTATGGAAGTTGTTCCAATCTGTCAAGAGCGTTATCCCCGAAATATATTTTTGTTCTAATGTCAAAACTGTTCATCTTTTGCTCCTTTAGATTTCTTCTGCAAAGCCAACCAAAAGGTCAATGCTTGCTTTTAAATCTTTCTCGTCTATAATTTCACTTGGTGAATGGATGTATCTTGTTGGAATGGAAATCCCGCCGGTTTTAACTCCACCTTTTGTGAAGTGGATTACTCCCGCATCGGTTCCGCCTTCCATCATTATCTCACGCTGATATTTTATACCACGACTCTCTGCTATGTCAATAAGTTTTTCTCTTACCTCAACACTTGTTATAACAGAATAGTCCATAACCTTTATTGCCGTTCCTTTTCCCAGCTTAACCGCCATTTTCGGTGCTTTTGGGGTATCACCAATATCGGTTACGTCAACGGATAGTGCATATTCAGGCTCTATTTTATATGCGGCAGTCCTTGCACCGCGAAGCCCAACTTCTTCCTGAGTTGTGAAACAGAAATACAAATCGTTTTCTGACTTCACTTTTTTCATTGCCTCAATCAAAACATAGCAACCAACTCTATCATCTAAAGCCTTTGAGATGATTTTTCCGTTTTGAACTGTAAGCTCACCTTCAAAAACTGCCATATCGCCGATGGAAACCATTTTTTCGGCTTCTTCACGGTCTTTAGCTCCAATGTCAATAAACATCTTTGCCATCTGGCGTTTTTCGTTGTTTTCTTCAGTACCGATAACACCGATAACGCCGTTTTCAAAACGTACTCTGCGGTTTATTAAATTGCGAAGATAAAGCCCGCCAACATCCGCAAAGCGAAGAAAACCCGCCTCATCAATAAAGGTGACAACAATGCCGATTTCGTCCATATGAGACGCAAACATAACCTTTTTGCCATTACCTTTTTTTCGGCATACAAGGTTACCCAAAGCATCGGTATATATTTCATCACAAAAAGCTTCTGTTTCTTTTTTAATAAGCTCTGCAATTTTCTCTTCACAGCCTGACGGTCCGAATGTGCCTGTCAGCTTCTTTAAGAGTTCCATTAAATCACCTCGTCAATTCTATCTAAAAACAACTGTGCCAAGTTTTCTACTGCCAAAATATCTTTTTTTGATGCAATTCCGGCAGGCGAATGAATATATCGTGTTGGCACAGAAAGGGATGCGGTTTTTATTCCCGCTCCTGTTAAGTGTATTCTTCCTGCGTCATTTCCGCCGGCTGTTGCACGCTTATATTGAACAGGGATTCCTGCTTCTTTTGCGGTTTCAAAAAGCCAGCTTCTTAATTTTTTATCTACAATAGTGGTTCTGTCCATAAAAGTAACCACCGCTCCTGAGCCAATGTTTGTGACATATTCGTGGTCTTCGCATCCGTAAACGTCATTACAAGTTGTTGCTTCAATTACAAGTGCAATATCCGGCATAATTCTGTGACTTGCAACTCTTGCACCACGAAGCCCCACTTCTTCCTGTGCTGTGAAACAGAAATAGGTATCGTACTTCACCGGATTTTTAATAAGCTCCATTAAGATGGCGCATCCGGCTCTATCATCTATAGCCTTTGCCTTGAATGTATCATCAGAGAGCATTTCAAAGCTGGTGTCAAATGCCACATAGTCGCCCAGCTTCACTTTAGCTGTAGCTTCATCCTTAGTTTTTGCGCCGATATCGATATAAAGGCTTGATATTTCAGGAACGCTTTCACGTTCGCTCTTTTTCTGCAAGTGTATGGCTTTCATACCGATTACTCCCGGGATTTTGTTTTCTCCCACAGTAACCCTTTTTGAAATTATAACTCGGGTATCAATTCCACCAACAGTTTTAAATTCCAAAAAGCCGTCATCCTTTATACCGCTTATGATAAATCCAACTTCGTCGGTATGGCAGGATAGCATTACCTTATGGCTTGCGTCTCCTTTTTTTAAGGCTATAAGATTTCCGATTGTATCAAGTATAATCTCGTCAGCGTATGGCGTGATTTTCTCTTTTATAAAATTTCTTACTGCGCCTTCGTTTCCGCTAACGCCACAAAGTTCGCAAAGTTCCTTTATAAGCATAACCATTCCTCCATTTCATCATTTAGATTTTTAAGGAAAAATGTTAATAGGTTAGCTACCGCTTCAACATCCGAAACAGAAATTGTTTCCACGGTAGTATGCATATATTTTAAAGGAACGGACAAAAGTCCCGTAGGGATTCCTTCGCCTACAACCTGCATTACCCATGCATCTGTTCCTGTATTTCCGCCTTCCACTTCAATCTGGTGTTTTATGTCAAATTCTTTTGCGGTAGCGATTAGTCTGTCCGAAATTTTCGGGTGGATGTTTGGCCCAACATCTATTACACAGCCATCGCCGATTTCGTATGCGTCTTTAGAGTTATCAGGTGTTACGCCGTGGCAAACATCTATTGCGATTGCAATATCAGGCATTATACTGTAGGTTGCCGTCATAGCACCAAATCCGCCCACTTCTTCCTTTGCCGCAAAAACTGCGTATACATCAAAAGGCAAGTTTTCCTTTTGGATATTTTTTAAAATTGTAATTACTGCCGCAGCGCAGGCTCTGTCATC
>JAFUJN010000015.1 GCA_017468095.1 Clostridia bacterium | reverse complement strand
TTTATATAACTTTACGATACCGAAATATCGCTGAGTCCTTCACTAATATACTCGTCAAGCCACGCAAGAACGTCGGGATTATCAAGGGGCACGCCGCCCAGAACTTGCTTTATCTCTCTGGTGTCAAGGACAAATTCCTTTCCGTTTTTGGTGTGACGGTATAAAAAGTCAATTTCAGGCGAACCCCATATCAGGGTCTTCATTGTGCCTGTCATATCCCCAAGTGGTGCGCGGTCAATGTGGTTATACTGGAATGTTACCATAACCTTTGTTCCAACGCCCAACTCTGATGTAATGTCAAGTCCGCCGCCGCATTGAACGCTTGCCGCTTCAAAAAGCGGTATGCCCATACCAACCTTTCGGGTGGTTCGGGTTGTTGAGAACGGGTCCCTGACAGTTTTTAAAAACTCTTCGCTCATTCCGCATCCGTTATCGTTTATTCCTATTGTAAGAAGATTTTTTTCTTCATCTTCCGTTACAATAATTTCGATAAGGCTTGCTTTTGCTTTTACCGAGTTTTTCGCAATGTCTAATATATGAAGTGATAATTCTTTCATAATTACCCTCCAAACAGTTCCGATATATCCGAAATATACGCTTCCGGCGTGGCAATATCCTGAAGATAATGCGCATCGGAGTTTCTGAAAATTTTGTATTTTAAAAGCTCTTCTCTTGCTGCAAGATAGCTTTCAACATCCTGTGTCATTCGGGAAATTTCGATATTTTTTATATCGATATCATCAGGAATGAAGCCAAGGTTTGTTAAAACGCTATAGGAGTGACGGTCAACGTGTGCCGGAATATAAATTCCGCCTACCGATTTTACCACGTCAAACAAGTAGTTCATACTCATCGCCGCCGGTGAAATCAGCAGTTTTTCTTCATAACCCGTTATATTGTCGTCCTTATCCATAAAAACCTGTTCCCCAAAGATTTCAGGGCGGTTTTTTATGGCCGGAAGCTTTTTATAAACTTCGCTTGCTGCTTCCTGTGCCGCTTCAAGTGTAGGATAAAGAGTTAAAATGTGAACTTCTTCTTCCGTTTCAACTTCCATACCGGCCAGAACGGTTATTCCTACTTCCTTTGCAACTTCCATACAAGCTTTAACATTTCCCACTGTGTTATGGTCGGAAATGGCGATGGCATTAAGCCCCGAAAGTGCCGCCATATTCACAATGTTGTTTGGTGTCATATCCTTATCTCCGCAGGGAGACAGGCAGGAATGAATGTGAAAATCGTAGTAAATCATAGCATTTTACTTATTTCTACTGCAAGCTGATAGCTAGAAAGTTCGCTTTTTAAAATCACGATTTCTTCGCTGTCAGCTTTTTCAATAACTTTCTCATCTGCCGAAACACCTTCACAAAGAATTATGCAGGCTGATTCTGTTAAAGATGCAACGGCAACAATATTGATGTTGTTCATTATTGTTATCCAAGCATCACCCTGGCCAGCCTTTCCCATAACGTGACTCAAAAGGTCGCCGATATAACAGCCCAAAACGTCACGGTCTTCATAATCCTTGTTTGTTAAAACGTCAAGATTAAGCTTTTTTTGTAGTTCAGATACCTTCATTTTCAAATACCTGACTTTCTTTTATTTTTTTGAGGCTTCAAAATCCTCATTAAGCTCGAATAATTTTTTAGCGAGCTTGTTAACTTTCTTTCTCATAATGAAAACGCAGTCGTTGTCGTTGGCATATCCACGGACAATGTCCTCCGCCAAGGCTTTACAGGACGGTGCACCGCAGGAACCGCAGTCAAGCTTCGGGAACTTTTTGCAAAGCTCATCCATTCGCTCCATTTTTTTCATTGCTTCCTCGAAATCATCATCAAGGCCGGAATGAATTCTGCCGGTTACTTCTTTTTGCCACGAGAATTTTTCTACATCGCAAGGAACGTTACTTTCCTGCACTTTTGCTTTTTTGGATTGCTGGGCAATTCTTCTTGAGGCCAAAAACGGATTTTCGATGTTAAGCGCTCCGCCTGAGCAGCCGCTTATACAAGCTGAAAACTCAATGAACTCAACCGCGTTCATCTTTCCGTATTCAATCTCTTCCATAACCTGAAGCACATTGTTAATGCCGTCAACCGC
>JAFUJN010000110.1 GCA_017468095.1 Clostridia bacterium | reverse complement strand
TATGATGTTAATTTGGGCAATAATTGCAGGTGCGGTTGTGGCACTTGACCAGCTTGCAAAACTTTTGGTGATAAAAACAATAGGTCCAACCGATTGTTTTCATATAATTCCGAAGCTATTCGACTTTGTATATGTAAAAAACACAGGTGCGGCATTTAGTATGCTGTCAGAAAACACAGGGATTTTAAGCGTTATTTCAGTAATTTTCTGCGCAGGTGTTTTATGGTATTGGTATAAAAAGAAGCCTGCAAGTACACTTTTAAAGGCGTCGCTTTGCCTTTTATTTGCAGGAGCTTTTGGCAACGCCATTGACAGAATTTTTAGGGGTTTTGTGGTGGACTTTATTTCCACAGCCTTTATGAATTTTCCTGTCTTCAACATTGCGGACATTGCAATAACCTTTGGTGCAATTCTTTTGGTAATTTATTTTATATTCTTTGACAAGGATGAGGAAAATGGAGAAAATAACACTTCTGGTATCAAATCCTGAAAACATACGTATTGATAAATATATAGCGGAAAATGTGGATGATGTTTCCCGAAGCTATGCCGCAACCCTTTGCGAAGAAAAAAGGGTGACGGTAGGCGGCAAGGCTGTTGACAAAAAATATCAGCCAAAGGACGGAGAAGTTATTGAGATTGACCTGCCCCAGCCTCAAGGATTGGAGCTTGAGCCACAGGATATTCCCCTTGACATCGTTTATGAAGACGATGACGTAATTGTGGTGAATAAGCCACAGGGAATGGTGGTGCATCCTGCAAACGGCAACGAAAGCGGAACATTGGTGAACGCACTTTTGTATCATTGTGGCGACAATCTGTCTGCAATAAACGGCGTTGTAAGACCTGGAATTGTGCACAGAATTGATAAAGACACAGCAGGACTTTTGGTGGTTGCAAAAAACAATGATGCCCACAACGCTTTAGCAGAACAGCTTAAGGAGCGAAAGGCATCAAGGCGATATTATGCTTTGGTAAACGGCACAGTTAAGGAAGACGGGACGGTCAATAAACCAATAGCAAGGCATCCAAAGGATCGCAAGAAAATGGCAATAGTCCAAGGTGGAAGAGAAGCTGTAACGCATTACAAAGTTTTGGAAATCTTTTCGGGATACACACTTTTGGAGTGCATATTGGAAACGGGAAGAACACATCAGATAAGGGTGCATATGGCATCTTTAGGACACAGTTTAGTAGGGGACAGAACCTACGGAATTGCAAAGGAAAAAATAAAAACAGATGGCCAACTTCTGTTTGCAAAAACTATAGGATTTAAGCATCCGAAAACGGGTGAATATATGGAATTTTCGGCGGATTTGCCGGAGTATTTTGAAGAAATTTTAGAAAAGCTTAGAAGGAGTAATCAGCGTGGCTAAATTAAGAGTATGTGTGATTTTCGGCGGACAGTCACCGGAACACGAAATTTCAAGAAAGTCAGTAACATCAGTGCTTAACAATCTTGATAAGGAAAAATACGACATAGATATGCTTGGAATAACCAAATCGGGAAAATGGTATCTTTACCGTGGCGACGTTTCAAAAATTGAAAACGGCGACTGGGAAAAGGATGATATAACTCCTGCCATAATTTCACCGGATTCAGGCGATAAGGCGATTTTGGTATTTGGCGAAAATGGAATAGAAAAAATCCATCCTGATATTGTGTTCCCTGTTCTTCACGGCGAATACGGCGAAGACGGCACTATTCAGGGACTTTTGGAGCTTGCCGGAATCAAGTACGTTGGTATGGGCGTTTTGGCATCTGCCAACGGTATGGATAAGGCATACACAAAGGTAGTTCTTGATTCAGCGGGCATCCCGCAGGCAGATTGGGTTGTGGTAAGGCGTGGCGGTGACAGAGAGGCTTACATAAAGCTAATTGAAGAAAAGCTTGGCTACCCTTGCTTTGTAAAGCCGTGTAATACAGGCTCATCTGTGGGAGTTGGCAAGGCTCATGACAGAAGTGAACTTATTAAAGCTCTCGATGAAGCTGAAAAATTTGACAGAAAGATTTTGGTTGAAGAAAATATTGACGGCCGTGAAGTTGAATGTGCGGTTCTGGGAAATGAAAACCCGAAAGCTGCTGCGGTTGGCGAAATTGTGCCAATGGTTGAGTTCTACGACTTTGACGCAAAATATAACGACAATTCAACAAAGCTTGAAATCCCAGCCAAATTGCCAAGTGATATTTACGAAAAAATCCGTGAATATGCAGTAAAGGCATTTTCTGCAATGGATGGCGCAGGACTTTCAAGAGTTGACTTTTTCGTAAGAAGAAGCGACAACAAAATCATATTAAACGAAATAAACACAATGCCGGGATTTACAAACATCAGTATGTATCCAAAGCTTTGGGATGCGGCAGGACTTGGATATTCTGACCTTTTGGATAATCTTATAAATCTTGGACTTGAAAGGGTAAAATAATGGACACAAGAAGTATCGGCGTTTTCGATTC
>JAFUJN010000109.1 GCA_017468095.1 Clostridia bacterium | reverse complement strand
TTTGTTATAAGCTCGGTTTGCGAAACCGCTCCGATACTTGATAAGGCTTCACCACGGAAACCAAGAGTATAGATAGCATCAAGGTCGGCTTCGGTCTTTATTTTGCTTGTTGCATGACGGAAAAACGCAATCTTTGCGTCTTCTCTTGACATTCCAAAACCGTTATCGGTTACGCGGATATATGTAATACCGCCCTTTTTGATTTCGATATCAAGGATTGTTGCGCCTGCGTCTATTGCGTTTTCCACAAGCTCTTTAACCACAGATGCCGGGCGTTCCACCACTTCACCTGCGGCAATTTTGTCTGAAATTTGAGTAGGAAGTAGGTTTATTTTTCCCATATTAAAGGCTTCCTTTCTATTTTACTCCTTTGCACGATTTGCAAGCTCGTAAAGTTTATTAAGCGCTTCGATTGGCGTGTAGGTTGTTACGTCCATTCGCTTTAATTCTTCAAAAATTTCACTTGCTACGCCGTCAAAAATATCTATCTGTGCAGTAGGTTTTTCTGCCTTTTCCGGCATTTCAACTCCGCCGGCTTCAATCTGCTTTAAGATTTCCTTTGCACGGGTTACTACCTGCTTTGGAACACCCGCTAAGGCTGAAACTTCGATACCAAAGCTGTCATCCGTTCCGCCACGTACGATTTTTCGAAGGAATGTTATGTCATCGCCGTGCTTTTTAACCGCAACGGAGTAGTTTTTAACACCAGGGATTGAATCTTCAAGCTGGGTCAGTTCGTGATAGTGGGTTGCAAACAGGGTTTTTGCGCCGATTTTGTTTGCCATATACTCACTAACCGCCCAAGCGATTGAAAGCCCGTCATAAGTGGATGTTCCTCTGCCGATTTCGTCCAAAATAACAAGGGAATCGGCGGTGGCGTTCTTCAAAATGTTTGCCACTTCCACCATTTCAAGCATAAAGGTACTCTGCCCTTGTGCAATATCATCCGATGCGCCAACTCGTGTGAAAATTTTGTCAACCACGCCGATTTTGGCATATCTTGCAGGAACAAAACTTCCCACCTGCGCCATAAGTGTTATAAGCGCCACCTGTCGCATATATGTGGATTTACCCGCCATATTCGGGCCGGTTATGATAAGTTCGCGGTTTTCTGCTTTGTCAAGCTCGGTGTCGTTTGGAACAAAAATACTGCTTTTCAGCATTTTTTCAACAACAGGATGTCTGCCATCCTTTATAATAAGCTCGCCACCGGCTGTTATTTCCGGCATAACATAGCCATTTTTGAAAGCAACCTGTGATAGTGAGCAGATACAGTCAACAGTTGCGATAACTTCGCAGACAGCCTTTAGTCTGTCCATTTCTGCTACCACTTTTGCTCGTATTTCTTCAAATAGCTGACTTTCCAAGGCAATAAACTGCTCCGATGCAGAAAGCACCTTGTTCTCCATTTCCTTAAGCTGTGGAGTTATGTATCGCTCCGCATTTACAAGGGTCTGCTTTCTTATATAGTAGTCCGGCACCATTTCGGAGTTCAGCTTTGTAACTTCAATATAGTAGCCGAAAATCTTGTTGTAGCCGATTTTTAGGGTCTTGATACCGGTACGCTCACGCTCATCAGCTTCGGCAGATAAAATCCATTCCTTGCCGTTTTTTGTTAAGAGGCGAAGCTCATCAAGCTCGTTATTGTATCCACCCTTAATAACGTATCCATCTTTTAGAGAAATCGGTGCATCGTCCGAAATTGCGCTATCCAGAAGCTCTGCAATATCGCTCATTATATCAAAGTTTTTATTAAGCTCAGATAAAAGCGGTGATGTTGCTTTTGATAACTGATAGTTAAGCTCAGGTAGCTTCAAAAGTGATGCCTTAAGAGCCACCATATCCCTTGGGGAAGCTGAATTTAGGGAAATTCGGCTCATAATTCGGGACATATCGTAAATGCCGGACAAAAGCTCGCGCATTTCGTCGCAAAGCATTATGTTTTTTGAAAGCTCTTCAACAGAATACAGGCGTTTATTTATTTCGATTGGGTTTATAAGCGGTTTTTCAAGCCATTGCTTTAGCTTTCTTGCACCCATTGAGGTTTTTGTTCTGTCCAAAACGCCCAAAAGTGAGCCACGTCTTGCCTTATCACGCATAGTTTCGGTGATTTCAAGGTTTCGTCTTGTGGCAGAGTCAATATCCATATACTCTTTTGCGCCGTAAACCGTCAAGGTATCAACGTAGGATACACGGCTTTTTTGTGTGTGCTCTAAATACTTAATCAGGCCTGAAACGGCACATTTTTGCTCACCTGAAAGACTTGGGCAGGCTTTAAACTGTGCAGAAATTTTTGCATCATCTGCTTTAAAATAATTCTCGTCATATTCGCTTATGCTGACATCAAAACCGCCTGCAACACCGCTTTCTTTTGCGGGTTTATTAAGCACGATTTCGCTTGGAAAATAGCGCACAATTTCGTTTATGGCTTCTTCTTTTCCTGCCGTTTCGGTTACATAAACTTCACCTGTTGAAATGTCGCAGAATGCAATTCCAAAGCCGTCAGCTTTATAGATTATGCAAAGGTAGTTGTTCTTCTTTTAGTCCAGCATATTCTCGTCAGTTAGCGTTCCTGCCGTAACAACGCGCACAACGCCACGCTCAACAAGACCCTTTGATTCGTTCGGGTCGCTAAGCTGTTCGCAAATCGCCACCTTGTATCCCTTGGCAACAAGCCTTTGAACGTATACGCTTGCTGAATGAAACGGAACGCCACACATTGGTGCTCGCTCTTCCAAACCGCAGTTCTTTCCTGTCAAGGTCAGCTCAAGCTCACGGGATGCAGTTATAGCGTCATCGAAAAACATTTCATAAAAGTCACCAAGCCTGTAAAACAAGATGCAGTCAGGGTATTCTTCTTTTGTTTGCAAATACCGAAGCATCATCGGTGACATTTTCTTGTCCTGCATAAAAATTTCTCCTGTTCTTTCGTTTTTTTATTAAAACGGTATGCTAATTTTGAATTAACATACCGCATAAAATTAGTGACAACCGCTGCAAGAATGGCAGTCGTGTGTGCATCCGCCTGCCTGCTCGCCTGTGATGTATAGGTTGATAATGTTGTTTACGCCGTTTAGAAGATTGTCAAACTTCTTTTTAGCTTCAACATAAGCCTTGATAGATGCTGACTTTTCCACCATTTCTTCAAAAGCTTTGTTGTTCTTTTTGATTGCATCTTCCTGAGTAAGCTTGCCCTCTTGCATATCACGTGCAAGGTTCATTCTTTTTAAGTTAAATTCCTTTATAAGCTCCTGTGCAGCTTCGTCCTTGGCTTGCAGCGCTTCTGCTTCTGTTAGTGCCTTCATTTCAGGGCACTCACGGATTAACTGTCCTAATTCATTTGCTTTTTCGATTACTGTCATTTTGGTTCTTTCCTTTCTATTCTACGATTTCGCCGTTCAGGCTCCATGTGTGTGATTCTGTCACTCTCACCTTTACATATTTTCCGCAAAGGCTCTTATCGCCTTTAAAGTTTACAATTTTTGCGGTATCGGTTCTTCCTGATAGCATCTGGTCATTATTCTTGCTGACGCCATCCACCAAAACTTCGAATACCTTTCCGACATAAGCATCGTTTTTCTTTTTGGAAATCTCGTTTTGCACTTCTAAAAGCTTGTCAAAATTCTTTTTGATTTCTTCTTCTGTCAGCACAAAATCAAGTTTTGCCGCAGGTGTTCCTTCTCGTTTTGAGTAGATGAATGAGAACACGCTGTCAAATTCTGCTTTTCTTAAAACGTCTAATGTGTCCAAAAATTCTTCGTTTGTTTCGGTCGGGAATCCCACAATTATATCTGTTGATAAGGATATATCAGGGATTCTTTCCTTTACCTTGCGGATTTTTTCAAGGTATTCTTCCTTTGTGTACTTTCGGTTCATTTCGGCAAGTACCCTGTCATTTCCTGCCTGAAATGGTAAGTGTAGCTGGTGGCACACCTTTTGGCAGGTTGCCATTGTGTCAATAAGCTTGTCCCCAAAATCCTTTGGATGAGATGTCATAAATCTTATTCTTTCCACGCCGTCTATATCATTTACCATTTTTAAAAGGTCAGAAAAATCAATTTCTTCATCCAAATCCTTGCCGTAGGAGTTAACATTCTGCCCTAAAAGGCAAATTTCCGTAACGCCATCTGCCACAAGATTTTTGATTTCTGATAGTATCATTTCAGGCTTTCGGCTACGCTCACGGCCACGAACATAAGGCACGATGCAGTATGAACAGAAGTTGTTACAGCCGTACATTATGCTTACCCATGCTTTTGAGTTATCATCCCTTAAAATCGGCATATCTTCAAAGATTTTGCCATCGGAATTTTCGGTATCAATAACCATTTTTTTGCTACATAAAGTGTTATATAAAAGCTCCGGAAGCTTATATAGCGCATGAGTTCCGAAAATCAGGTCCACGTGGCGGTGAACCTTTTTAATCCGCTCCACGATATGCTCCTGCTGTACCATACAACCGCAAAGGGCGATGGTAAGCTCCGGCTTTGATTCCTTTATATGCTTTAAAATTCCAAGTCTTCCGTAAACCCTGTCCTCCGCATTTTCACGAACAGCACAGGTGTTATATATAACAAGGTCGGCATCTTCGGCTTTATCCACAAACTCATAGCCTGCTTCCGCAAGAATTCCACGAATACGCTCGGTATCGTTTTCATTCTGCTGACAGCCGTAGGTCTCGGTGTTTGCCCTTGGCTTTCTGCCGTTTTTAATTGCAAAATTATTGCTTTGTTCCTTTAGCTTCAAAAGATAGGTTTTTTGCCTTTCAATCTCCGCTTTTTCTATATATTCTGCCATATTTCCACATCCTATAATTCTTTTAGCTGAATTATCTCATTTCATTCGATAGCTAAATTGTTTCTACGAAACAGCTAAATTAAATTCACCTTTTAGCTGACCGCAAGGTCAATTTAGCTACGAAGTAATTTAGCATGCGTTAGCATATTTAGCTCGTCGCAGGCGAATTTAGCTGAATAGATTTAAAATTAATTAAATCTATTCTATCATATTTCGGCCCGAATTACAATATTTTATTTGCTTTTCTTTGGGAAAAATGATAGAATAAAGGCGAGGTGAAAATTATGACAAGACCACATCTTCCACCGGGAAAAGCGGTACGGTTTAACTATAATATTGTTTGTAAAAATCTTCCCGAAAGTTTTTCGGGTTTTAAAATAGCACATATTTCCGATGCGCACTCAAAACCGGCAAAGGGCATCACCCAAATAATAGCCGATGCCGGGCCTGATATTATCGTAATAACCGGCGACCTTTTAAATGATGACAAAAAGCCAACCGGCGAAGTTGATGCTTTGATTTTTGAGCTTTTAAAAATTTCACCTGTTTATTTTACCAGCGGAAACCACGACCTTTGGAGAGCGGGTTACCGCAGGATTTTTGATAAATATGAAGAATTTGGCGCAGTTTTTATGGATGGAAAAACCGAAGTAATCGAGAAAAACGGCGAGAAAATTGCCATTTCAGGCTGTCCTGACCCGTTTTCAAAATTACCACAGGCTATAGCGGAAAATATGCAGAAAAGCCTTGATGCTATCCAAAAAATTGACGGGTTTAACATACTTCTTTTCCATCGTGCCAACCTTTTTGATATGGTAAAAGACGCAGGCTTTGACCTTATCCTGTCAGGGCACATGCACGGCGGACAGGTTCGTATTCCGCGGCTTGGCGGAATTTTGGCGCCGTCATCCAGTATGCTTTCCAAAACCCGTATGCTGTTTCCAAAGTACACAGGCGGAGCCGTATCAGGCGATGAAACCACTATGATTATAAACCGTGGCGTTTCCAACACCTTGCCTATACCAAGGCTTGGCAATCCGCCTGAAGTGGGAATCATTACACTGACAAACAAATAAGAGAAGGCACAGGCCTTCTCTTTTTAAATTTTGCTTGTAAAAGCGACCTTTTTATGATATTATAAGAGTATCATAAAATCTAGCGGAGGTTTTTTATGGAAAGAGAAAAATTTGGTTCAAGATTAGGATTTATCCTTATTTCAGCCGGCTGTGCAATCGGCCTTGGTAACGTTTACCGTTTCCCGATTATCACAGGTGGCTACGGCGGTGCGGCATTCGTTTTAATGTATATAGCATTTTTGATTCTTTTAGGAATTCCTGCAATGGTTGCAGAGCTTGCAGTTGGACGTGCCAGCCAGAAGAGTATCGCATCTTCCTTTGATGAGCTTGAAAAACCGGGTCAGAAATGGCATTTGATGAAGTATGTCGGAATTGCCGGAAACTATCTTCTAATGATGTTCTATACTGCAATTTCAGGCTGGATGTTTGTTTATTTCTTCAAGTACTTAAACGGCTCTATTTTGCCACTTGACGCAGCTGGTGCAGGCGAGTACTTCGGCTCAATGGTAAGTAATTTAAAGATTACAATCCCTGCAACATTTGCAACAATTATTATTTGTTTTGGCGTATGCTCATTAGGTCTTCAAAAGGGTGTTGAGCGAATTACCAAGGTTATGATGCTTATCCTTTTTGCGCTTATGGTAGGTCTTGCAGTTTATTCCTGTACTTTAGATAACGCAGTAGAGGGGCTTAAGTTCTATCTTATCCCATCTTTTGAAAACCTTGAATCTGCAGGCTGGACAGCTGTATCAGCTGCTATGGGTCAGGCGTTCTTTACCTTAAGTATCGGTATCGGTTCTATTGCTATTTTCGGTAGCTACATCAGCAAAGAACGTCGCTTAACAGGCGAAGCTATAACAATTATCAGTCTTGATACAGCAGTTGCTTTGATGTCAGGTCTTATTATTTTCCCTGCAGCATTCACTTATAACGGCGGTGTTACTGCAGATGCAGGAACAGTTGGTGCAGGATTTTTGTTCACAACACTAACAGGCATATTTAACGCAATGCCTGGCGGAAGAATCGTTGGAACACTTTTCTTCCTGTTTATGATTTTTGCAGCATATTCAACTGTTATTGCAGTATTTGAAAACATTATGTCATTCTGGCTTGACTTAACAAAGGTTGGCAGAAAAAAGGCGGCAATTATCAACATTATTCTTATGATGGTTCTAGCTCTTCCTTGCCTATTCGGATTTAATATCTGGTCAGGCTTCTCAATCGGCGGAAAGGGTATTATGGACCTTGAGGACTTTATTATAAGCAATAATCTTCTTCCTTTAGGAGCTTTAGTATATGTTCTTTTCTGTACCTATAACAAGCGTGGTTGGGGCTGGAGCAACTTTATGAACGAGGCAAATGCAGGTCGCGGTATTGCGTTCCCGAACTGGCTTCGCGTTTATGTTAAATACGTTCTTCCTTTAATCATCCTTGTTGTTTGGGCACAGGGCTATATTACAATGTTCTTTTAAACCATGAAAAAGCAAACCGGTTTATTTTGGGCGATTGTGGTTTTGCTCTTTCTGGGAGCTTTCAAGTGCCCTTTGTACGAAGTTTTCGGGGTACCTTGTCCCACTTGCGGAATGACACGGGCATGGCGGAGCGTTCTTTCATTTGACCTCGCCACAGCTTTTTCAATGCACCCGCTGTTTTTACTGCCACTTTTGGTTTTCGTTAAAAAAGCACACAAAAAATGGGTGCTTATAACAGTTTGCGGAATTTTCATTCTGGTTTATATTATAAGAATGGTTTTCTTATTCCCTGATACTGTGCCGATGAATTACAATTATTCAAGCCTTTTAGGAGGGTTTTTTCTAAAATGAGTATAAACTTCAAAAAACAAATTAAATGTCCGTCCTGCGCTAATTTTGCCGAAATGACGCTATGGCAGTCCATAACCGTATCGGACAGTCAGGATTTAAAGGACGATTTATTAAAAGGCAAGGTTAATATCTTCCGTTGTGCATCCTGCGGTGCAACAGCTTTAGTGCCTGTTCCGCTTTTATATCACGACGAAGAAAAGCATCTTATGATTTCATTCTCACCTTGCGAAGAAGCCGATAAAATCAGGCTTTTTAATCAGGTTAAGGAAACATCACGCCAGTCAGGCGAGCTTTCCGAGCTTTCGGATTATAACCTGCGTTTTGTTTGTTCCTATAACGAATTTTTAGAGAAAATCCTTATTTTTGATAACGGATTATCCGATAAGACTATCGAAGTTTTAAAGCTTTTAGTGCTTATGCAGGATAGCGAAAAAATGGAAGACAGGGTTTGTATGTTCGGCAAACTTGATGCAGACCAGATTGAATTTATGGTGCAGGACAAGAAAGAGGGTCAGATTTACACCTCAAGAGTGCCGATGGAAACCTATAACACAGTTTCCAAAAGCCTACGTGACAGCGGTGTTAAGGACCGCAGTTTTGATTGGGAGATTGTGGACGCAGACTATGCAGCATCCCTTCTTCGCGGTTCAAATAATAACCTGTAAAAAAGCTTTTGATAAAAGCCCCGCCTGCGGGCGTGGGATTTTGGTAGCTGTTTTGTTATTACGGAAATTACAACTTAAAAGTAGTAATTTCCTACATAATAAAAAAGAGAGCGTGGTTATACCATCGCTCTCTCTTTGTTTGTATTTATTCCCAAAACTCCGCCAAGTCCGCCTGATGCCAAAATTGAAAGTAGCCTTAGGAAATTCCCCATAGATACGCCTACTGTGCCGTTTGCGAGAATGGATATCAGTAAAAGTACCGCAAAATAAATGCCTGCGAGCACAAGGCCGTTTAAAAGGCCACCGCTTGCAATATTTCTGGCTAAAATAAGTGCTCCCAAAAACACCGACAGGCAGGAAATCGCGAAAATTATGCTGGATACTGTCCTGTCCGAAATGTTTGAAAAGTACACAATTATGGCCAAAACAAATACAAGTACAAGGCTTATTAAAAGGGACAAAAATGTTCCTGTAAATATTTTTTTGATGCTCATTAAAAAAACCTCCCGTATGATGCTCTAATAATGCATATTCGGAAGGTTTCTTTTTTATTCCTTATTATTCAGCTTCAACGATTTTAATCGCAGCCTTTTCCATTTTAAGTGTTGCCTGCTTTTCAGGGTTTCCTACGAAACCTGTTTCAAGCCATACAAAATCGTCCTTAATCTTAACGATTTTACCTGCAATTCCGCCGGCTGTGATAACCTTATCGCCAACCTTTAGTGCTGCAAGCATTTCCTTTATTTTCTTTTCCTGCTTCTTCTGTGGTCTTACAAGAACAAAGTAGAAAACAACGATCATAGCAACAAGCCAAACGATTGAGAACATTCCGCTTGCCTGTTCAGGCTGTGCTGCTGCGGCTTCTGCGTAAGCAGTTGTAAATAAATCTAACATAAGTACATCTCCTTTAATTTTACGGCACCACGCCGTTTTTTAACAGAACTATTTTATCATATTCCCGCGTATTTTGCAATAGCTAATTTATCTTTTTTAACGCTGCTGCCATACACATAAGCCGATATCCCCCTGCAATAAGCTTGCCGTATTCCGCAATTTTGCTTTCCGCCACGGCCTCCCTTTGGTTTTTCAGGGAGTATTCCCACAAAATCGCAGGCACACGCCGTTTTGGAACTGCCACATAATAGCTTTCGCCCATAAAATACAGGCGCATATTTATAAGATGTGCCACTTGAATATTTTTAAGCATACCCGATAGGGCATCAAAGTCTTTAATTTCAAATATCACGCTGTCCTTTTTGATGTTTCTTGCAGGTTTTTCTCTGCCTATGGTATGGGATAGCTCAAGAATAATCCCGTCTGCTTTCGGTATTGCCTCTGCCACCACCTGACCATCTGCTAAAGAAAACCCCGTCTCTTCTTTTACAGCTTCCAAAATCTCATATAAAAACAAGCTGAGCCTTGGCGAATCAGGCGTAAGGGAGCTTGAATCTATCTTCATTTCAAGCAGGTCACCGCTTGTTAAAAACACCCGTACCTTATCCTGCGCAAGCCTTACGATTTTCATTATACCACTTCCATTCTATAATTATTATACTATAGCGGTGGCGGTTTTGGGAATAGAAAACCGCAAATTACAATAAACTGACAAATTTGGACAAAAAAGAACATATCCTGCGATATGTTCCTTAAAGTTAATTAACCACGTGCATTCTTTGCTGTTTCAACAAGTGTTGCGAATGCCTTAGGATCAGCGATTGCGATTTCAGAAAGCATCTTTCTGTTCATTTCAATGCCTGCCTTCTTAAGGCCGTTCATAAATGTTGAGTAGTTCATGCCGTTCATCTTAGCTGCAGCAGAGATTCTTGAAATCCAAAGACGTCTGAAATCTCTCTTTTTGTGCTTTCTTCCGATGTAAGCATTCTGCATTGAACGCATAACAGCCTGGTTAGCAACTCTGTAAAGCTTTGATTCGCCGCCTCTGAAGCCCTTAGCAAGCTTTAGAACTTTTTTGTGATGTTTTCTTGTATTTAAAGCACCTTTAACTCTAGCCATTCTTATTTACCTCTCTTTCAATCTTACTTGTAAGGAATCAACTTCTTGATTACTGCTGCATTTGCCTTTGAGCAATATGCCTGCTTACGAAGATGTCTCTTTCTCTTTGTAGTTTTCTTGTTCAAAATGTGTCTTCTGAACGCTCTGTTCATCTTTACCTTACCCTTTTTAGTAAGATTAAATCTTTTTGCTGCGCCTCTATGTGTCTTAATTTTTGGCATAGTGATAATCTCCTTCCAATTTTTATTTACTGTGCATTAGGGGCTAAGAACATTGTCATGTTTCTGCCCTCAAGTTTGGCCGGTCTTTCAACGCTACCAAACTCTTTACAATTCTCGGCAAATCTTGCCAAGAGAGTTTCACCTATTTCGGAATGTGTTACTTCACGACCGCGGAAACGTACTGTTACCTTAACCTTATCACCCTTTGACAAGAACTTTGATGCATTTTTGCATTTTGTGTTAAAGTCGTTTGTGTCGATTGATGGTGACAGCTGAACCTCTTTGATGTTGATAACCTTTTGGTTCTTTCTGTTTTCCTTTTCGCGTTTCTGAAGTTCGAATCTGTACTTACCGAAATCCATAATTTTGCATACCGGTGGCTTTGCACTCGGTGCAATGTTTACAAGATCAAGGTTTTTAGACTGTGCAAGCTTAAGCGCTTCTTCTGATGACATAACGCCAAGCTGTTCTCCGTCCTGATTTACAACACGGACTTCCTTTTCGCGAATCTCTTCGTTTGCCTGCAATTCCTGTTTAGCTATGTGAATCCCTCCCAAATATTTTTTCGTTTTTACATTAAAAAAACGGATGCAATACACCCGTCAAAAATGCACACCAAAACAATGTTTGGAACTTAGCATATTTACCGCAAAACCCTGGTCGTACGGTGAGAACGAATGTATTCTACTTGTTGTACTCACCTATTATACTATATGAAAGTTCCTTTGTCAAGCATTTTTTTAAATTTTTTAAATAACCATTCCACCGGAGATGCCAATCACCTGTCCTGTGATATAATCCGCTTGGCTTGATGCCAAAAATAGCGCCAAATTTGCCACTTCTTCCGTTTTTCCCATTCGCATAAGCGGTATTTCAGCTATAAGCTCTTCCTTGGCTTCTTCGTCAAGTTCTGCGTTCATTTCGGTGTCAATAACCCCGGGTGTGATGCAGTTTACGCATATTCCCGATGGAGCAAGCTCCTTTGCCAATGCTTTTGTAAAGCCGATTAGGGCAGATTTAGATGCAGAGTAATGCACTTCGCAGGATGCACCAACTTCACCCCACATTGATGATATGTTTATAATCTTTCCTGATTTTTTGTTTATCATATCAGGAAGAAATGCTTGGGTAACGTAAAATGCGCCGTACATATTGACCCCAAACATTCGGGAAAGGTCTTCTTCAGTTATGTCAGAAAACAGCTTAATTTGCGATATACCGGCGTTGTTAATTACAACGTCAACTTTGCCGTACTTCGCGTGTATCTCGCCTGAAATCGCATCCACGGCCGTTTTAGAGTTGATATCCGCCTTTAGTGGTATTGCACCACAAGATTCTGCCACGGATTTTGCAGCAGTATCGTTTTTCTCGTATATGATAAATACTCTGTCGCCGTTTTCACAAAAAGCTTTTGCCATGGCGGCGCCTATTCCACGGGAACCACCGGTTATAACTACATTTCTCATAATTTTCTTCCTTGCATTTGTATTATCAATAATTATATAGGGATTTGGTTGGTTTGTCAAGTGGATGGGATATATTGTAGGGGCGGGGTTCCATCCCCGCCCGTTTTCGGGAGGGCACAGAGACCCTCCCCTACGTTTTGTTAATTTTGAAATTTCTAACAAAAAAAGAGTTGAACCGAAGTTCAACTCTTTAATTTGTAATCTATTGATTATAGTTCGATTGCGAAGATAGCAACGATCTGACCATCAACGATCATAGCTGTAGCTACTGTAGCCTTGCTCATTAGATCGCCTTCATAGATACCATCGTTTAGCTTACCGTTACCATTATCGAATGCGCTGAAGTTAGAAGCCTTGATTGAAGAAGCAGATGTAATGTCATACTTTTCTGTTTCCTTAGTTGTCTTCATACCAGCATCATATGTGTAAGCTGCACAATCATCAGCAATAGCGTATGTTACGATACCGTCAGCCTTTGTATCATCAAGGTCAAGAGTTGTGTTAAGCTTACCAGACTTAACCTGATCAAGAGCTGCGAATGTGATACCGTTTGATGTAGCTTCAACTACAACACCTTCAACGAACTGGATATCCTTGTGTTCATCCCAAAGAACATATGACCAATCTTCTACATCGATCATCTTTTCCCAAGCTTCGTCACCTTCAGCTGGAGTGTAGATAGCATCTACATATCCGTCTGAATCTGTTTCGAAGAAGAATACTGTTCCTCTGATTTCACCAGGGTTAGCAGCGAATAGAAGATCCTGTTCTTCACCATTGTAGTAAGCCTTTACGCTCCAAACCTTATCACCGTCTTCTGTTAGAGCTTCAGCAGGGTTGTCAATAGCAAGAGCAACTCTTGAAGATTCACCAAATGATGTACCAGCAGATGTGATTACCATGAATGCAACAGTTGTGTTGATCTTATATGCGTAACCTGAGTATACTGTTTCGTTTACAAGGTCATCCTTTGTAAATACTGTGTAGTAGTCAGAGTTGTTTGATAGAACTGTACCTTCAGCATCTGTGTCGATTCTGATGATTGGAGTTGTATCAAGAATCTTGTTGCCTGCAACTAGGCTTGTTCTTGACTTGTATTCTCTATCAACAAAGCTGTCACCACTAACAACTTCGATGTATGTGATTTTACCAGTCTTACCTGATACTTCGTATGCTACAACACGGTCAGCAACGTCTTTAACGTTGTTAATCTTGTTTTCAACAAAGTCTTCTGTGAAGTTCTTAGCCTTAGCTGTATCTACTTCATATGTCTTTGTTGTTCCGTCAGCAAGAAGAAGCTTAATGAAGTTGTCTTCTGTACCAAGCTTAAGTGCGATAGCGTACTGAGCTGAGTCAGCGTTTGTTTCGATATCATAGATTCTGCCGAATGGATCAAGAACAACGTCAAGAGAATCCTTAACATTGATTGCTGGAAGACCTGCCTTACCAGGAACGATTATGTAGTCTGCACCACCGATTGTGAATACATCATCGTATAGACCATCATCGTTCTTATCAATTGCTGTTACAGTACCTGATACTGTATCGTTTGTAGCAATAATCTTGATTTCTTTTGGATTTGTAAGAGTATCGCCTTCAGCAGCGCCAAAGTTAGCAGCATAAGCGATAACATCACCGTTTACAAGTGAATCAAGAGAAGCAACTTCGCCGTTTCTTGTTACTGAAACAATTGATTTACCTTCTTCAACAGCTTCAGTCTCGATTACGATTTCTTCGATTTCATCATCGCCAAGAAGACAAGCTGAATTTGCAAGTGTGATTGTTGTTGCATCATCATCCACGTCTACAGATGTAACTTCAGCAACCTGATAGAATTCAACGAAGATTGTGTTGTAACCCTTTAATGATTTGCCTTCTG
>JAFUJN010000108.1 GCA_017468095.1 Clostridia bacterium | reverse complement strand
GACTTCGTGGTAAGAACCATCGTATAGTGTTACCTTAACGTCAACTACGTTATAGCCAGCAAGTACACCAGACTGCATAGCGCCCTGAACACCGGCATCAACTGCAGGGATGTATTCCTTAGGAATAGCACCGCCGACAACTGCGTTTACGAATTCGTATCCGCCGCCTTCTTCCATAGGCTCAAGCTTCATAAGAACGTGACCGTACTGACCCTTACCACCTGACTGACGAGCATACTTGTGTTCGATGTCAACTGGCTTTCTGATAGCTTCTCTGTAAGAAACCTGTGGTTCACCAACGTTTGCTTCTACCTTAAATTCACGAAGAAGTCTGTCAACGATGATTTCAAGGTGAAGCTCACCCATACCAGCGATAATTGTCTGGCCTGTTTCTTCATCTGTGTAAGTCTTGAATGTTGGGTCTTCTGCAGCAAGTCTTGCAAGTGCAAGGCCCATCTTTTCCTGACCAGCCTTTGTTTTAGGCTCGATAGCTACACGGATAACTGGTTCAGGGAAGTCCATAGATTCAAGGATGATTGGGTGCTTTTCGTCACAAAGAGTATCACCTGTTGTGGTGTTCTTTAGACCAACTGCAGCAGCAATATCACCTGAATAAACTATATCAAGGTCTTCTCTCTGGTTAGCGTGCATCTGCAAAATTCTACCCATTCTTTCACGGTTGCCCTTGCAAGCGTTAAGAACGTAAGAACCAGCAGCTAATGTTCCAGAATATACTCTGAAGAAACAAATGTTACCAACGAATGGGTCATTTGCAATCTTAAATGCCAAAGCTGCAAATGGAGCATCGTCAGATGAAGGTCTTTCATCTTCTTCCTCTGTATCGGGGATGATACCCTTGATGTTAGGAACGTCAGTAGGTGCCGGCATATAGTCGATGATAGCATCAAGCAGTAGCTGAACACCCTTATTTCTGTATGAAGTACCGCAAAGCATAGGAACGATTTCGTTATTGATAGTAGCCTTACGAAGAGCCTTCTTTAGCTCTGTAACTGTAAGTTCTTCACCATCCAAATACTTCATCATAAGCTCTTCGTCAGTTTCGGCGATAGCTTCAACCATCTTAGCTCTGTATTCTTCTGCCTTTGCAAGCATATCAGCAGGGATTTCCTCCTCGCTGTAATCCATACCCATTTCGTCGTGATAAATTTCAGCTTTCATTTCCATAAGGTCAATGATACCTGTAAATGTATCTTCTGCACCGATAGGTAGCTGGATTGGAACACCATTTGCTTGTAGTCTTTCATGAACCATTTTTTCTACGTTGTAGAAGTCAGCACCCATAATGTCCATCTTATTTACATAAATCATTCTCGGTACGTTGTAGTCGTTAGCCTGACGCCAAACGGTTTCAGACTGTGGCTCAACACCACCCTTTGCACACATAACTGTAACAGATCCGTCAAGTACACGAAGTGATCTCTGAACTTCAACTGTAAAGTCAACGTGTCCCGGTGTGTCAATGATGTTAATTCTGTGTTTTACGCCTGCATTATCGCCTTTAGCTTTCTGCCAGAAACAAGTAGTCGCTGCAGATGTGATAGTAATACCACGTTCTGCTTCCTGTTCCATCCAGTCCATCTGTGAACCACCATCGTGAGTTTCACCGATTTTGTGGATACGGCCGGTATAGTAAAGAATTCTTTCGGTAGTAGTGGTCTTACCTGCGTCGATATGAGCCATGATACCGATATTTCTTGTATGCTGTAATGAATATTCTCTACCCATAATATTTCCTCCTTTCAAGAATTGTATAGGATATTATAATGATTATAGTCTTGTCCGCAAACATAGCGGACTTATGACTACCATCTGTAGTGAGCAAAAGCCTTGTTAGCCTCAGCCATTTTGTGAGTATCTTCACGCTTCTTAACAGAACCGCCTGTTCCGTTTAGTGCGTCAAGTAACTCGTTAGCAAGTCTTTCCTTCATTGTTCTTTCGCTTCTCTCTCTTGAGTAGCGTGTTAGCCAACGAAGACCAAGTGTCTGTCTTCTTTCTGGACGAACCTCCATCGGTACCTGGTAAGTAGCACCACCAACACGGCGAGCCTTAACTTCAAGTACAGGCATGATGTTGTCCATTGCTTCAGTGAAAACTTCAACAGGATCCTTGCCAGTCTTTTCTTTTATGATTTCAAATGCATCATAAACAATTCTCTGTGCAACACCCTTTTTACCGTCAAGCATGATGTTATTGATAAGCTTTGTTACAATAACGCTATCGTAGATTGGGTCTGCAAGAACTTCTCTTTTAGCAATATAACCTTTTCTTGGCATATTTTCTTCCCTCCTTCATAGATTTACATCTCTGCCACTTGCAGAGACAATGAGTATCATAGGTACTCCGGGCCACCCTCGGCCCCGACTTTATGCACATGGTTATATGCTAATATAAATAGGATATAACACTATATGCATTTAGCGGAAAATCAGATTACTTCTTTTCCTTTGGTCTCTTTGCGCCATACTTTGAACGGCTCTGAGCTCTGTTTGCAACTCCCTGTGCGTCAAGTGTACCACGGATAATGTGATATCTTGTACCAGGAAGGTCCTTAACTCTTCCGCCACGGATAAGAACAACGCTGTGTTCCTGTAGGTTGTGACCGACACCAGGAATGTAAGCTGTAACTTCGATACCGTTTGTAAGTCTTACTCTGGCAATCTTACGAAGTGATGAGTTAGGCTTCTTAGGTGTAGCAGTTCTAACAGCTGTACAAACGCCTCTCTTCTGCGGAGATGAGTGGTCATTAAGCTTTTTGTGAAGTGAATTCAAGCTTTTGTTAAGAGCAGGAACATTTGACTTGTTTGCAGATGTCTGTCTGCCTTTTCTGACCAATTGGTTAAATGTAGGCATAGTGTATATCCTCCTTCTTCAAATATTTTATATTATAAACGCAACAATAGCGATTATAAACGAATTACTGCGGCACAGGATGCAGGAACATCAATCTCACACATTGTGCCAAGCTCACGCATTGTTGAAACCAAAACGATAGGGGTTTCACATGCTGCATTTTTTAGGGCTTCGGAAATACTTTCTGAACAATCTTCAGCAAGGAATAGCTTCTGGCAAGTTTTTGCGTTAAGTGCTCGCAAAACCTGCTTATAGCCTACGATAAGATTACTTTTTTCTTCAGTTGTAATCATTAAAGTCGCCTCCTAACCCATTTTACGCCATACTACTGCATTATAGCAAATTAAAAACGCTATGTCAATAGATTTGGCAAAAAAATGATAAAAAATGCATAAAAAAGAAGGGCAGGGCATTAGTTTATGTGCCCTGCGCCGTTTTGTACGTTATAAATATGTTCTGTTACGGTTTTTCCACGGACAAAGTCGGTTATAAATTCCGTTGCCGGAACATAATCGGTGTGTGGCGGATAACAGTAAATATCTTTTATCTGCTTTTTGAAAAGTTTAAAGTCCTCTTTTGTCATATTTTCCTTGTAAAGAGCGGTTCTTGTGTCGATACAAGACTCAATCATATAATTTGCAAGCTCTATAGAAAGTTCAGGATGTTCCGCAGTTTTTGGAACGCAGAAGTGGTATTCGTCCACAAATATAGTTCCCATTTCTCCTGTCTTGGTAGGCCACGGGATGTAACGCGATTGAGATGAGCTTTCCACTCTGTCTAAAACAAGCTGTGGCAAAAATCCTACTTCAAATGAGCCTTCTTGTATTTCTACGATGCCACGGTCATAGATAAGTGCTCTTATAAAGTTAAGCCACTCAATCTGCGACTGAGTTCCGTAATCAAACACAGGATTACCGTTTTCATCGTGGAAAAGTGAATGCATCATATTTATATAGGAAGAATTCCAGTCAATTTTCACGTTTGAGTTGATTTTATCAACCATATTTATGAAGTTGTTCCAATCCCATTTTCCGTTTTCGTAGTAGTCATAAGGAAGAGTAACATCGCCGAATTGGTCGGGGTCGTAAGCGCAGTAATTGATTTTGCCTAAAAGAACATGGGAAACGCCATACATATCGCCGTCTTTGGTGCAACTCTGGTCGATAATCGACTTTGTGTAGAGCTTGCTCTTCGGGTTTATGTAGTCGGTTATAGGCATACATTGTGAAAAATCTTCACCTTGTGAATAGAAAAGGTCGCTTCCTTCAAATGTATCGGTGAATTCTACAGTGCACCCGTAATCTTCCTCAAACTTTTTTGCACCTTCAAGGTATGAGCCACCGGCAAGGTCAATGGAGCTTGATACTTTAAGGGTTATGCCGGAATAGTCAGGCTT
>JAFUJN010000107.1 GCA_017468095.1 Clostridia bacterium | reverse complement strand
CCCCAGTTTGTTTCAGTTTCAGTAATGAAGTATACCATAGCAGTTGTTGCTCCGGTCATATTCTTCATACGAACCTTTACGTAGCGGTATTTTGAAGAGTCTAATTCCATTTCAGGAATCTGGACAATCGGGTCATTTCCTGTAGCAACTAATGTTACTTCGCCGTCCTTAACCTGAGAATAGCTTACGCCGACAGGTTTCCAACCTTCAAAGTCGCCGTTTACATCAAACTCATACTCGAAAGGTATTCTGTTTGAGGTATCAACAACCGGTGGCTCGTTTGTTACTGTGATACCAAGCTCGTTACAAACGAAGTAAATCGGTACCATAAAATGTCCGTTATTGTAGTATGAAGCGCCTGGCATTTCAACATCTACACCATTGATGTTTGCAATATTGCTTCCATCCTTCATGATGATTGTCTTGCCGTTCTTTTTAGCTGTAAATGTCTTTGTAGCATGATCCCAAGTTGAATCTGCGTCTACTGATTCAAGAGTTCTGTATGCTGACATATATGCCACGCCATCTTTATCCTTAGGAGGACAAATGTCGTTAATCAAGAAACCGTCAAGATAGTAGTTCACTCTTGGTGTCTTCCAAGCCAGGATTTCGATATATTCAAGACCAAAATCACCATAGTCACGGTACAGGTAGTCATCAGGGTCAAAGAACAGACCTGTCATAATACCCTTACACTTTGAATTGTTTGTTGGTGCTGCAAAGTATTCTGTATATCCCTGACCTGTAAGCCTTGTATCAAATCTCTTTCCGTTACCGTAAGTCGGCTCTGAATCGGTTCTGTAGATAAACATTCCCACACTTCCGCCGTCTACCCAAAGCTTTGATCTGATACCTGCAACATTATCAAGCGGAATTGCAATATTTTCATTTGCGATACGCGGGTCATAATCACTTGATTTACCGATAAGCTTGCCGTCTTCGTTCTTGATATATTCAATTTGCTTATAAATTGACCACTGGGCGTAGTCTTCAGGGTTATCAAAGTACCAGCCCTTTAGTACATATACGTCTTCTGGATCAGGCTCTGTTACCACTTCATTCATAATCTTTAGTGCCTGACGTTCCGGTGGATATAGTACCTGAAGTCTTGCTTTAGCTCTGTCTGTCGGAACTGCATCATGTTCGCAAGGCTCTGCATCTGTTGCAGCTGCTCTTACTGCGTCAAGATATCCGAATCCGTTTGCTGTTGATGGGCAGAAGAAGTGACCTTCACCAAATTCATTCCAGCAGGTATAGATAATCTGTCTTGGAACTTCTTTTCCTTCAGCTTCCATACTGTCGAATTTTTCTATTGAGAACTTTGTAAGTTCGCCAACTGTTTCAGATGATGCAAATTCACCTGCTTCACCTGTTATCCAAGGCTCTGTACTCCAACCCATTGCAATACTTGGAACGTATCCGATAATTGAGCTGTCTACTCTCTTTTCAATAGTATCCTTCATTGTGTTAAGGGCACTTGCCTTATGGCCTGTTGTATAAGTAAATTCGTAAGTTGCGCCTGATTCTTTCCAAGCACCTGCTCCATCACCAACAATTACAACACCGTCAAAGCCCGCATCCTTACAAGCCTGGTCAAGGTAGTCAAAGGCTTGCTTTACAACATCGGGCGTTCCAAATACGCTTTCCATATACTTCCATGTGTAGATATAGATAATCGGTTTATTATCTACAAGCATATATCTTGGGTCTTTGAAGTGGTATTCAAGCCAATAAGGAACTACGTTTTCCTTAAAGTCTTCAACACCGCCCAAGGTATCATTCTTAAAGATATATGACCACAACAACGCATATTTCATCATATGGCTGTACTCACCATTTAGGTAACCATCCATTAAAGCATAGTGTCTTTGTGTTGTCTTAACAGGTAAGTTCGCATTGGCGTTTTCTCGTGACCAGGTAAATACCTGATAGTCAAAACCGTGTTCAACAAGCCACTTTGTATCCCAGTCTGCAACTTCAGGGCTACCTTCTGTATACCAGCCTGTGTATGGCTTTCTGTTTTCGTATGGGCTGATTCTGTCCCAACCATAGTGGATACCTTCGTGCCACAATGAATACATAAGCATTCCAAGGTCAGCACCCTCTGATTCAACAGGTTCCGGAGTTGGAACGTAGTCAGCTGGCAGTGGAAGCTTTTCGTAAACTAAAATATCGTCAAATAAAAGATTTGTTTTTTCCTTACGTCCTGTTTCAATAGAAATGTTATCAATTGATTTTACTCTGTTTGCAAAAGGTACGTCCTCTGCTACCAATTTGTAGTTTAGGTAAATGTCTGCTGTTTGTGTTTCAATGTCTGCCACAAACTTTAGATAGTACCATACATTGTCAACATATTTGTTGTAAACCATCTGACCATTTGTTGTATAGAAACCACGGTTTCTCGCAGTTACCTTTATTGCAAATGTGTTGCCTGAGTTAAGTGAGAACGCAAAACCTGTAGCTTTTGGATCTGCAATAAATCTTACTTCACCAACCATCTTTTTGGTTTGTGCCGGAAATTCGCGCTTTACTACTGATCTCTTAAAATCATAGTTATCACTGATTTTTATAGAATTCTGGTCATCAATATTTCCTGAATTGATTTTGTAAATGCTCGCCATTCCTTCGCCTTGTGTTTCAACCCAGCCGTCAGGAAGTTCTGTGCCCGATGCTGTCATGAATCTTTCGTTCACAAGGTAGTTTATGTATAGAAGCATAAATCTAAGCTCAAATGTTGAAGTTCCGGCTTCGCCTGTTGCAACTTTAACCTGTTCCAAAACATCACAAGCTTCAGTGAAAGCATATTCTCCAACAAACTTACCATAAGCATAGATTTCTGTCTTTTTGGTGTCCATATCAAAGATTGCCTTTAGGGTAAAATCTTTATCTGCCGCATTCTGTCCGATAACTACTCTTCCTTCCGGCTGAACAAGATAAACATTCTCGCCATCAATTTCAAAGCGAGCTGCTGATTTTCCTGCACCAGAATAGTCAAGAGTTACGATTGAATTGTTAACGTCAACCAACTTGAAAGCAGTTTCCAGAGTTATTTTACCTTCTTTATGAGGAAGAAGTTTCTTGGTCATGCTCAAATTTTCGATTTCGTTTGTGTCATAAAAAGCAAGACCTCTTCCTATCTTTGAAATATTTCCGCCTCGATAGTCAACATCCCAACCGGAAGGTCTTACCTTACCGTCAGGCAGTGCTCCATTGGAGCCTTGGAATGGGTCGTCCATAAGATATGTCGGATTTCCTTCAAAAACATCAGTATAATATACTGTGTCCTCTGTTGGTGCTGCACTTGTTATAAGTACTTCTTCTGCCATCACAGGCACCACGCCAAGAAGCATTATGCAAGCTAAAACAGCACACAAAATTTTCTTAAAATTCATAAGTGTCCCTCCTCTTTTTAATTAGCATATTTAGTATGCTACTATAGTAATATTGTACCATTTATTTACTTTAAAATCAATATAAAAAAGTTCATTTGTATATAAAAAAAATTCCGCATCGCATATAGCGATACGGAATTTTAAATTTGTAAATTATGATTTACTACTCAACTCTGATGTAGTCGATGTAGATGTCACCCATTTTACTTGATGGGTCAATTCTTAGAAGTTTAATTGTACCCTTCCATGATGGGTTTTCTGACATATCGAATGTGTATTCTACCCATTCTTCTGTACCTGTAGTTGGAACTTCAAGTCTTCTTGGGTTACCTACAGCACCGTAGTTTGGTTCTGAGTCTGTCAAGAAGTAAAGGATAAAGTTAGACGCACCTGTATTATGTTTCATACGAATTGTAACTTTATTACCATACTCTTCAGCAGGAATGTTGATGTTGTTGAACTGAATAATAGGGTCAGTACTGATACTCTTCATGTATACCATACCATTCTTAACCTGTGCAAATGCAACACCGGACTTACTCCAGCCTTCAAGGTTTCCGTCTGTATTAAATTCGTACTGATACGGGATCTTATCGCCACCATCTGCTACCGGTTCACTATTTGTTATCGTGATACCAAACAGATTACAAATGTAATTCATTGGTACCATAAAGTGTCCATTCTCATAGTATGGTGTTCCTGGGATTGTTGTATCAACACCATTTAGTTTAGCAACATTGCTGCCACTCTTCATAACAAGTGTTGTATCACCCTTCTTAACTGTGAATTCCTTGTCTTCTGCAACATAGTTTACATCACAGTCAAGAGTTTCAAGAATTCTGTAACCTGACATATATGTCACGCCATCGTCCTTAGTCTTTGGCTCACAAATTGTATTGATAAGAATGCCGTTTAAGTAGTAGTTAACTCTTGGTGTCTTCCAAGCAAGAACTTCGATAAATTCAAGACCCCAATCACCGAAGTCACCGTATAGGTAGTCATCCGGGTCAAAACGTAGACCAATCATTGTTGCACCCTTTAGCTTATCAGCATTTGTAGGAGGTGCAAAGTAGGTTGTATAACCGTCACCGATAAGCTTTGCGTCAAATCTCTTACCAGCACCATAGTTTGCTTCAAGGTCAGTATGGTAAATAAACATACCAGTAGCACCACCGTCTACCCAGATGTTTGATCTGATGCCTGCTACGTTATCAAGCGGAATTGAAATACCTTCATTTATGATACTTGGGTCATTATAATTAGATTTACCAATAAGCTTGCCGTCTTCATTCTTGATATATGCGATATCCTTTTCAATCTGCCATTCTGCAAAGTCAGCAGGGTTATCGAAGTACCAGCCCTTTAATACATATACATCATCAGGATCTGGTTCTGTTGATACTTCATTTAGCATCTTAAGTGCCTGACGCTTTGGTGGGTAAAGAACTTCAAGTCTTGCTTTCGCTCTTGGTGTTGGAACTGCTTCTTCAGGGTTATATCCTGCATTTGTTGCAGCATTTCTGATTTCCTGTAGGTATCCGAAACCATTTGCTGTTGATGGACAGTAGAAGTGACCTTCACCCCATTCATTCCAACAGGTGTAAATAATCTGCTTTGATGGGTTCTGTCCTGCAGCTTCCATTTCGTTCATCTTGTTAATAGAGAACTTTGTAATGTCACCAACAGTTGTAGGTTCTGCGAACTTACCGCCTTCACCGATTACCCAAGGTTCTGTACTCCAACCCATAGCGATACTTGGAACGTATGGAAGAAGAGCACTGTCAAGACGGGTACCAATAACGTTCTTCATAGTTGAAGCTGAACTTGCCTTATGTCCTGTTGTGTAAACGAAGCCGTGTGTTGCGCCAACCTTTGCCCAACCTTCAGCGTCACCGTCAGAACCGATGATCATAGCACCGTCATAACCAAGTTTTCTACATTCTTCGTGTAAGAAGTCAAATGCTTCCTTAACAACATCATAGCTTCCGAATACCTGCTCAAGGTTAGACCAACCATAGTAGTAAACTACCGGTCTGTTATCAACGATCATATAGTTTGGATTCTTGAAGTAGTATTCAATCCAGTAAGGAACTACGTTCTTCTTGTAGTCTTCAAGACCGCCCAAAGTGTCTGTATACATATATGAGTGCATGATTGCGAACTTCATTGTATCTGAATATTCAGCCTTTAGGAAGCCGTCCATAGCGTGGAATCTCTGAACGTTCTTAATTGGGTTGTTCTGGTTGCCGTTGTCACGTGCCCATGGGTATACCTGATAATCAAAGCCGTGTTCAACAAGCCACTTGATTTCCCAGTCAGCAACTTCTGTGCTACCTTCTGTATACCAACCCATATATGGTTCTCTGTTTTCGTATGGGCTGATTCTGTCCCAACCATAGTGGTTACCTTCACGCCACATTGAGTACATCATCATAGCAAGGTCTGCATCTTCTGACTCAACAGGCTTTGGTTCCGGAACGTAGTCTGCCGGTAGCGGAAGATCTTCGTAAACCATAATATCGTCAATCCAGAATGTTGACTTTTGCTTTAGACCTGTTTCAACGCAGTATGCATCAATAAAGTCAACGTCATTTTCAAAAGGAACGCCTTCTGCTACTTTTACGTAGTTTAGGTAGATATCTGCTGTCTTATTTTCGATATCTGCGTCAATCTGTACATAGTACCACATATTGTCAAGGTAATTTGCGTAAATTTCCTGACCGCCTGTTGTATAGAAGTTATTCTTGTTTCCTGTTATACCGATTGCTTTCTTTTCGCCTGATGAAAGACCAATAAAGTAGTTCTGTGATTTTTCCTTAACTATGAATTTTGTTTCCATAGTAAGCTTTTTGCTCTGTGGCTCAAAAGAATACTTGATAGTTGAGCTATCGATTGTGAATGGGTCGTCAACTCTTAGTGAGTTACGGTCGTCAATATCACCTGAGTTTACAGTTTCAACATAAACGTTACCCTTACCCAATGATTCAACTGTCCAAGGATCGCCAATTGCACCAACAGGTGTTGTCATAAATACATCGTTTACAAGGTAGTTGATGTACATATAAACAAAGTTTAGCTTAACGTCAACTGTTCCTTCTTTAGGAGTTGAAATTAGAAGCTCATCTATACTTCCACACTTTTCTGTGAAGTCATATTCACCAATATATTTGCCCTGTGTATAAACCTTAACCTTTTGCCTGTCAAGGTCAAGTTCAGCCTTAATTGCAAACATTGTACCTATTGTGTACTTTCCAACAGTAATGTTTTTGCCATTTGCCTGAACAAGCTGAACAGTATTGTCCTTTGTTACGAACTGAGCTGCAACATTACCTTCGCCCATAATTTCGTAGCTGTAGCCTGACTTTTCCGCAATCATCATTGTGAAACCGGTTTCAAAAGTAAGCTTACCGCTCTTATGAGGAAGAAGCTGCTTGTCTAATGTAATCTGTTCTGTTTCACTGAAATCCCAGATACCCATACCGATATCATAGTGCTGAGACTTAGTTACAGAACCGCCTCGGTAGTCAATATCCCAACCTGAAGGCTTAACCTTACCCTGGTCAGGGATGTTACCACCCTGTGAATGATAGAAGTCCTCTTCTACAAGATATGTAGGATGTCCTTCAAAGACACTTGTGTCATACACAGTGCCGTCTCTCTGTGTGTCAACAAAGTAAACTGGTGCTTCTTCTGCCATTACTGGCACAAAGCAAAGAAGCATTGATAATGCCATTACTGCACACAAAATTTTCTTAAAAATCATCTTTGTTCCTCCTTTGATTTTTGTTACATACTTATTGATTGTATAAAACAATCGTTTAGCCAATATATCATATCATTTATTTGTTACAAAATCAATACATTTTAGGAAATTTTTTTAACAAATTTCACATATTTTACTTATTCGCTCTACTTTTTTTGGTAATTATGTACCGCACAATACTATTGTCATACTTTTCAATAACTTTGTCATATTCCCCACTTTTTTCAACATTAACAACATTTGCATTGTTTTTCTTTACAAAAAGCAAAATAGGACTTGTTTTTTTCAGCAAAAAATGTTACTATGTTTACATAATATGGGAATTACCCTACGATTATAATAAAATACAGCAAAGGAGAATATTATGAAAATTGAAAGAAGACGAGTTCTTACACCATCAAAGGATGCACCTTGGATGGATATGGCGGTTCTAAACCCTGCAATCATCGAGTACAAGGACAAAATGATTATGCTCTTTAGAACAAAGGGTAGTGAAGGAAAGGCTTGGGATGACCCTGAAGCAATTTATCCTATCGCAATCGGCTACGGCGTTTCAGAAGACGGCGGAGAAACATGGGATTTTGACCTATCAAAGCCTGCTCTTTTCCCAAGATGTGAAACTGATATTGATAAGGTTTATATCATCAATAAGTATGGTCAGAAGGTCGCTAACTGTGCAAACGGCAGTATCGAAGACCCAAGACTATTTATGATTGAAGATAAGTGCTACCTAACAGTTGCTTGCCGTCTATTCCCACTTGGTAACCTTTGGTGGAAAGACGATATGACAAGAATGACTCCTGAATGGGCAAAACAGGATGATAACCCATTTGGTACAAGCGCAGCACAGTATAACCCTACTGTAACTGTTCTTTTCGAAGTTGACCTTGACAAGCTTTTGGAAAGAGATTATGACAATGCGTTCTTCTATCTAACACATTTGTCAAATCCTGATTTCGGTGAAAACAGAGACATCGTTTTCCTACCTGAAAAGCAGATGATTGACGGAAAGCTTCAGTACGTTATGATTGAAAGACCTGTTGAACCATTCAAGAACCCATATCTTGACGAAAAGCTACCAACAATGGTATGGTCAGCAGGCGAAACTTTCTACGATTTTGTAAAGCCTGAAAACAAGAAGGTTGTTCTTTGCCCACCTACATACGAATGGGAAATGAACAGAATCGGCGCATCAGCACCACCTCTTAGAATTGATGACAAGCACTGGCTACTTTGCTTCCACGGTAAGCAGGATGACGGCGTTGGATATACTCAGAACTTTATGGTACTTCGTGACCGTGAAAATGATTTCCCTGAACTTATCTACCATAAGGATGAAAGACTTATCACAGTTAAGGAAGAATGGGAAATGCCTGGTAAGTTCCACATCCCTTGTATCTTTATTACAGGTATGGTTAAAAAGGGTAATGACCTTATCCTTGCATATGGTGCAGGTGACGAGCGAGTTGGTCTTATGACACTTGACTATGACGAACTAATTCAGCACATTAAGGATAACGGCTGCGAATTCTAATTCAAAACTCACGGCAAATTGCCGTGAGTTTTTTTGCACTAAAAAACCGCCCTGCAAAATTGCAAGGGCGATTTTTTAGGTATGTATTTTATGACTTATTTTCAGTCTGGCAAGTACATTTTTTTGAGCAAGTCTTTGAATGCGGGCAACCTATACAAGCCTGACCGCTCTTTTTGGCTTTGTATATGTATCGTATCGCTCCGCCAACGGCTAAAGCTAAAATTAAAATTATGATTACATTTTCCATAGCTTATTTACTTGCACCAACTTTGCTTTGTGCTTTTCCGTTTAGTGCGTATTCAGCCTTAAGCTTCTTATCAGAATTTACCATCAGGTATACAACAACTGCAATAATTGCCGCAACTGCGATAAGACCCGGTAAGAATCCACTACCCACTGTACCTTCTGTAATAAGTGTACCAATCTGGTATACGAAGTATGCTACAGTATAGCCTGTTGCGAACTGAAGTCCAATACCGCCCCAGAACCACTTTCTGTCCTTAATTTCTGAATTCATAGCACCAAGGGCTGCAAAGCAAGGAGGTGTGAACAGGTTAAACATCAGGCAAGCAAGAGCAGCAACCTTTGTGATACCGAAGATGGCAGCAACTTCGTCACTACCGCCCATAAGAGCAAGTTCTTCAGTATCAATAAAGTTTGTTACACCGTAGCAGACTGCAAGAGTTCCAACAACATTTTCTTTTGCAATAAAACCTGTAACTGCTGCAGCTGCCATCTGCCATACGCCAAATCCCAAAGGAATTAAAAGGAATGCAAACGGATTTGCGATTGATGCTAAGATTGAAGTGTTTTCCATTCCCTCTTCTACGATCTGGAAGTTCCAGTTGAATACCTGCATAACCTGAACAAGAGTGTTACATACAAGGATGATTGTACCTGCTTTTACTATGTACGCCCAACCTCTTGAGCACATTGAAAAGAATGCTCTCTTTATTGAAGGCACCTTGTATTCAGGAAGTTCCATAATAAAGAATGATTTACGGTTCTTGTGTCCTGCAATTTTGTTTACAAGTAGTGCTCCAAAGAAGATAAGTATAATTCCTACAAAATACATAAGTGTTCCAACCCAAGAAGCGTCTTTGAAGAATACACCTGCAAAAAGGGCTATAACAGGAAGCTTTGCGCCACACGGCATAAACGGAGTAAGCATCGCTGTTGCGCGTCTTTCACGCTCATTACGGATTGTACGGCAAGCCATAACGCCAGGGATTGCACAGCCTGTTCCGATTACAAACGGAATAACAGACTTACCTGATAAGCCAACCTTTTTGAAAATCGGGTCTAAAACTACTGAAACTCTTGCCATATATCCGCAGTCTTCAAGGATTGCGATTAGGAAGTACATTACCATTACAAGTGGCAAGAATCCAACAACGGCTCCAACACCGCCGATGATACCGTCAACCAAAAGTGACTGAAGTAGCGGATGTGCATTTTCTACAAGTCCTGCTACCCATTCCTGGAACATTTCTATCCAGCCAACTAATGTGTCTGCCAAAAATGGTCCGAAGGATGATTGGGAAATATCAAATACAAGGAACATCACGATTGCAAAAATCGGAATACCAAGCCATTTATTTGTAAGAACCGCGTCAATCTTGTCGCCAACGTTCTTATCCTTTGTCAAAACTTTACGAGTTTCAACTTCCTTAACAATTTTATTTACAAATTCAAATCTCTTTCTGTCAGCCTTTTCTACCGCTTCCTTGCTTGTTAGGTCAATTTCACCCTGAACGTAAGGAGCTTTCTGTTCGCCTTTGTGGCTGATTGCAGCTCTAATAACCTCGCTCATACCCTCTGCAGATGTTGAAACTGTTTCAACTACAGGGCAGCCAAGCTTTTCAGATAGTAGCTTTGTATCAATGTTTGTCTCTTTCTTTTCGTTGATATCACTCTTATTTAGAGCAACAACAACCGGAATACCAAGCTCCAAAAGCTGTGTTGTGAAGAACAAGCTACGGCTTAAGTTTGTAGCATCCACAATGTTGATGATAGCATCAGGATTTTCGTTCTTAACATAAGAACTTGTTATGCTTTCTTCTGATGTAAAAGGTGACATTGAATATGCACCAGGAAGGTCAACGATGATAACTTCTTCACCGCCTGATATGTATCCTTTCTTAAGTGTATGCTCTTTCTTTTCTACTGTAACACCTGCCCAGTTGCCGACTTTTTCATTACGGCCTGTAAGTGCATTGTACATAGTTGTTTTACCCGAGTTCGGGTTACCTGCCAAAGCAATTCTCATTGTATTTCCCTCCTATTTTCATCCTTTCGGACTATTTTACAATTTTGTGTTAGCCATCGCTAACTCTATGCCAAAAAACAAACAGCTTATAGCAAAAGTTCTTAAATTAAAATTGCTTCTGCCAGCTGATTGTCTATGTTATATCTTCCATCCTTTATGGAAACAATACATCCGCCTTTTAAATGGGATACAACTGTTATTGTTTCGCCACTGTAGCAACCAAGGGAAAACAAAAAGGAGTCAAGCTCTTCATCATCTGTTTCAATTGACTTTATGATATATTCCTGTCCTTCTACTGCTTCCTTTAAGTTCATTTTTGTCACCCGCCTTGGTTTTGTTGTGGATTAGCATAAGCTAACTGATGTTCATTTTTATTAGTTAGCCATCGCTAACCATAATGTATTATAGCACTCTGTTTAAAATTTGTCAATACTTTTTTTGGTAAAATTTTATATTCTTGATTTTTCTTTTTATATATGGTAAAATGGAGTCAGGAAGTAAGTAAAGGAGATGATAACCGTTGAAAGAATCAGGCGAAATGTATCTTGAATCAATTTACGTTCTTTGCAGCACAAAACCATCTGTTCGTTCGGTGGATGTTGCAGAGCATATGAATTTTTCAAAGCCAAGCGTCAGCCGTGCTGTTGGACTTTTAAAAAAGGACGGATATATTGAAGTTGATAAAGACGGCTATATCTCACTTACTCAGGCGGGAAAGGATATGGCTAACAAGATTTTTGAGCGCCATACCGTTCTTACAAAGATGCTGGTTTCTTTGGGCGTTGATGACGAGACCGCCGCAGAAGATGCCTGCAGAATGGAACACGTTATAAGCGATACAACCTTTAATGCAATGAAAAAGCACTTTGGAAATTAAAAGCGGATTTTCCGCTTTTTTCTTTGGAGAAAACTATGAAGTATAAAAAAGTTGTAGTTGGTGAATTTGTTTTACGCCCTAACAGATTTATTGCACACGTTAATATAGATGGCAAAATGCATATCTGCCACGTGAAAAACACAGGCAGATGCAAGGAACTTTTGGTGCCTGGCGCAACTGTGTTTTTGGAAGAAACCGATAACCCGAACCGCAAAACCAAATATGACCTTATTGCTGTCTATAAAGGCGATACTCTAATCAATATGGATTCTCAAGCACCGAATAAGGTGTTTTATGAATGGGCAAAGGATTATTTTAAGCCTGATTTTATAAAACCCGAATTTACTTATAAAAATTCGCGGTTTGACTGTTATATGGAAAAGGGAAATGAAAAGATTTTCGTTGAAGTTAAGGGCGTCACCCTTGAAAATAACGGTGTTGCAAGTTTCCCCGATGCACCAACGGAGCGAGGAATTAAGCATCTTTTAGAGCTTTCCGATGCCGTAGAAAATGGCTACACCTGCTATGTATTCTTTATTGTTCAGATGCGTGGCGTTCATCACTTTGAGCCAAATTATGAACGGCACAAGGAATTTGCAGAAGCGCTGAAATTCGCAAGGGATAACGGCGTAAAGGTCAGATGCCTTGACTGTAACGTTACACCCGACACCTTAACCATAAACGATTTTATTGATGTTATAATATAAAAAACTGACTTCAAATGAAGTCAGTTTTTTGTTTGTTGATGAATTATACTATCAAGTGCAACACTTTGAAAAATTGAAGTTCATATGAATCTCTGGTAGAATAGAGTTACCACACAATAAACTACAAAGGAGAGAAACATATGAACTATAAACATCTTACCATAGAAGAGCGTTGT
>JAFUJN010000014.1 GCA_017468095.1 Clostridia bacterium | reverse complement strand
TTTTTGATTGTACGCTGGAAGCTTCTTCAAAACTAAATCCATCCGGCAGGGTCAATTCTACTTTTACGTTGTGTACACTATAGTCTTCTCTATCCCAATCATCCCATTGCCAAAGATTTTCCAATGTTCCTATTAGTGTAAAACTTTCTTTGTTATAGCTATTGCTGTCTGCATTATATACAATATCTTGACCGCCAATAAATTCAGCGCTTATTTGACGTGTTGTATTAGGAAGTGGTTCATCATCGGTAACATCATCATCTTCATCTGTTTCAGGTTTGCAATTGTAATGTATTGTTGCATCAAGAAGTGAGTCGTTATAGTAGTCACTAATTTTAATGGCGTTCCAGTCTTCTTCGCTGCCGGAATAATATACATCAGTAAGACTTTTGCAGTTAGAAAATGCTTCCTTGCCGATGGAAGTAACGCTATCAGGGATGGTTATGCTTGTAAGCCTAATGCACCAACAAAATGCGCGGCTACCAATGGAAGTAACACTATCGCCGATGATCACACTTGTAAGCCCCGTGCAGTCAGAAAATGCGTAGCTTCCAATGGAAGTAACGCTATTGCCAATGGTTATGCTAGTAAGGCCTGTGCAATCAGAAAATGCGTATTTGCCAATGGAAGTAACGCTATTGCCAATGTTTATGCTTGTAAGCCCAGTGCATTGAGAAAATGTGCTATTACCAATGGAAGTAACGCTATTGCCAATGTTTATGTTAGTAAGACCTGTGCAACTTAAAAATGCAGATTCACCAATAGTAGTAACGCTATCAGGGATGGTTACGCTTGTAAGCCCTGTGCAGTTAGAAAATGCTCCGTCGCCAATTGAAATAACGCTATTGCCAATGTTTATGCTTGTAAGCCCTGTGCAGTTATAAAATACGTAGCCTCCAATGGAAGTAACTCTGTCGGGGATAGTTATGCTTGTAAGCCCTGTGCAGTTTTTAAACGCCCAGTCTCCAATGGAAGTAACGCTATCAGGAATGTTTATGCGTGTAAGGCCTGTGCAGTAATTAAATGCCCAGTCTCCAATGGAGGTAACGCTATCTGGTATGGTTATTTTTGTAAGGCCTGTGCAATAATTAAATGCCCAGTCTCCAATGAAAGTGACGCTACCAGGGATTGTATAAGAGGTATCTTTTTTGCCTTGTGGATAGCATATTATTTTTGCTTTGGATTTGCTAAACAAAACACCATCTTGAGAGCAGTAATCTATGTTCTCTTTATTTACACTTATGCTTGTAAGGTTTTGGCACCAAGCAAATGCTTGGTCACCAATGGAAGTAACGCTATCAGGGATGGTTATGCTTGTAAGCCCTGTGCAGTCAGAAAATGCAGAATTCCCAATGGAAGTAACAGGGTATCCGGCAATGGCTTTGGGGATTACCATTTCGCCTGTGGCAGATTCATCGCAATCGGTGATTATAACTTCACCATTTGAAATTTTGTAGGTCAAATCACCGTAAGTGTAAGCCGATGCGGTTATGTTTGCAAATGCCATTACAGAAAGCATTGCCACAAAAAACGCAAGTAAAAGTTTCTTTTTCATTATGTCTTCCTCCCAAATAAAAAGTGCGTAGCCGAAGCTACGCACCGAAAAACGCATAACTCCGTTTGTTGCTACACAAATTTACATCCCATGAAGGTATGTTAAAATAGGCTATGCGTTTTTACCAAAAGATAAAAACACACACCTTACATAGGGTATATTAAATTTGTGTAGCACCCTTATTATACCGCACATAAAAACTTATGTCAATATTTTACTAACAGTTTAAGTCCAGCAAAAAAAGAAACCTGTTTTTTACAAAAGGTTTCTTTTTTTCATATTTAATTCTTCAATGCCTGAAGTGGTGCAGGGATTCTGCCGCCGCGGTTGATGAAGTCTGTGCTTGCATACTCCTTAACAGGCATTACAGGGCCACTTCCCAAAAGTCCGCCGAATTCTACTGTATCGCCGACCTTTGTGCCAGGGCCAGGGATAATTCTTACTGCTGTGGTTTTTGTATTTACCATACCGATTGCCGCTTCGTCTGCGATAATTGCAGAGATTGTTTCAGCTGATGTGTCGCCCGGAACTGCAATCATATCAAGTCCCACAGAGCATACACATGTCATAGCTTCAAGTTTTTCTAAGGTCAGCGCACCGCACTGTGCCGCACTTATCATTCCCGCATCTTCGCTTACCGGAATGAATGCACCGGACAGGCCACCAACATAAGAAGATGCCATAACTCCGCCCTTTTTAACTGCATCATTAAGTAGCGCAAGAGCCGCAGTTGTGCCGTGTGTACCGCACTTTTCAAGACCCATTTCTTCCAAAATATAGGCAACGCTATCGCCTACTGCAGGAGTTGGTGCCAAAGATAAGTCCACAATACCAAACGGCACGCCAAGGCGTTTTGATGCTTCCTGTGCAACAAGCTGACCCATTCTTGTAATCTTGAATGCAGTCTTTTTAATGGTATCCGCAACAACGCCAAACGGCTCGCCTTTTACCTTTTCGAGTGCACATTTCACAACGCCAGGGCCTGAAACGCCCACGTTTATTACACACTCGCCTTCACCTTCGCCGTGAAAAGCACCTGCCATAAACGGATTATCTTCAACGGCGTTACAGAAAACAACCAATTTTGCACAAGCAAATCCGCCGTTATCCTTTGTTAGCTCCGCCGCCTGCTTGATAATTCTTCCCATTGCCGCAACTGCGTCCATATTTATGCCTGCTTTTGTGCTACCAACATTCACGCTTGAGCAAACAATGTCGGTTTCAGCAAGTGCTCTTGGGATTGAGCGAATTAGCGCCGCTTCGCCATCGGTAAAGTCCTTATGTACCAACGCACTAAATCCGCCAATGAAGTTTACGCCAACGTCCTTTGCCGCTCTATCCAAAGTTTTTGCAAGCTTTACGCAGTTATCAATGGTCTTTTCTTCCAAAACATCTACCAATGTTGCGACAGGTGTTACGGAAATTCGTTTATTTATAATCGGAATACCGAACTGCTTTTCAATATCACAGCCAACCTTAACAAGATTTCCTGCATAGGTTGTAATCTTTTTATAAACCTTCTCGCAAACCTTGTCAATATCAGGGTCTGCGCAGTTTTTCAAGGAAATACCCATAGTGATAGTTCTTATATCAAGGTTTTCCTTGTCAATCATATTTATGGTTTCAAGTATTTCAAAAGGATTTAACATAACCTATTCTCCTTATATTCTGTGCATTGAGTTGAAGATTTCTTCATTCTGGACTCTTATTGAAAGGTTCATTTCCTTTGAAATTACGTCAAGTTTTTCCTGCAAATCGCCAACTTGTACGTCCTTTATGTCAACAAGCATTATCATTGTGAATAGGTCTTGCATAATTGTCTGTGAAATGTCAAGAATGTTTATGTTGTTTTCAAACAAAAGGTTGCTTACCTTTGCGATAATTCCTACTGTATCTTTGCCGATAACGGTGATTACTGCTTTATTCATTGTTCTTCCTCCAAATTAGTTATTTCTCTGGCGTACTATTTCGTACATCAAAACTGCCGCCGCAACAGATGCGTTTAGTGAGTTTACATCGCCGAACATTGGTATCTCAACCAAAAAGTCGCATTTCTCCTTAACCAGCCTTGAAATACCTTCGCCTTCACTTCCGATAACAAGCGCCATTGAGCCTTTAAGGTCTGTTTTATACATTGTGTCGCCACCTGCTTCTGCGCCTGCAACCCAAACGCCACGGTCTTTCAGGCTATCTATTGTCTGGGCAATGTTTGTCACCTTGCAAACAGGCACATATTCAATAGCGCCCGCCGAAGTTTTTGCCACAACTTCATTTAAACCTACGCTACCACGCTTTGGGATAATAATTCCGTCAGCACCTGCACAGTTTGCGGTTCTTATGATTGAACCGAAATTGTGCGGGTCGGTGATTTTATCAAGTATGATAATAAACGGCGAATGACCCTTGTTTTCAGCATTTTCAAAAATATCGTCAATGCTTGCATAATCGTGAGCCGCCACAAGAGCAATAACGCCCTGATGGTTTCCACCCTCTGATAGTTGGTCAAGCTTGTTTCTGTCCGCTTCAATTACAGGGATACCCATATCCCTTGCTTTTTTTATAATTGGGCGAAGAGAGCCTTCGATTTCGCCCTTTTTCACCATAATTTTGTCGATTTCTCTGCCTGATTTAATGGCTTCCGCCACAGGATTTCTGCCGATAATTTTATCGCTCATAATAATACCTCTACATCTGTATAAAAATTTATCAAGGCAGGGTTTGCCTTGATAAATTTAGTGTTTATTAGTCTAATAAGAACTTGTCGTGAACAGCGTTTACAGCACGTTCTGCATCTTTCTGGTCAACAAGAACAGAAATCTTGATTTCAGATGTTGAAATCATGCTGATGTTGATGTGAGCATTATAAAGTGCTTCAAACATCTTTGTTGCAACGCCTGCGTTGTTAACCATACCTGCACCAACGATTGAAACCTTTGATACGTCCTTTGTGTACTTGATTTCGTCTGCACAAACTGTGTCCTTGTTTTCTTCCAAAACTGCAAGAACTTTATCAAGGTCGCTTTCCTTTACAGTAAAGCTGATGTCCTTTTTACCGTTGTTTCCGATTGACTGAAGGATAATATCAACACCGATATCTTCCTTTGAAATTAGTGCAAATACTGTGAATGCCTTACCAGGAACATCCTCAACACCACATAATGAAATTCTTGCAACGTCGTTGTCTCTTGCAACGCCTCTTACTAACATTTTTTCCACTTTATTTACCCCCTTGACAAATGTTCCTTCATTTTTATTAAGGCTTGATTTTACCGCCATATTTACGTTATATTTCTTCGCCATTTCAACTGAACGGTTGTGAAGAACGTTTGCACCAAGTGATGCAAGTTCAAGCATTTCGTCATATGAAATGTCATCTAGTTTCTTTGCATTCTTTACGAATCTTGGGTCTGCTGTATATACGCCGTCAACGTCGGTATAAATTTCGCAGATGTCCGCATGTAGTGTTGCAGCAAGTGCCACAGCTGATGTATCACTACCGCCACGGCCCAAAGTTGTTATGTCGTCATACTTATTAACGCCCTGGAAGCCTGCAACGATGATAATCTTTCTCTTATCAAGCTCGCTTCTTAGTCTTTCTGTATCGATTCTTGAAATTCTTGCATTAGAATATGAAGAATCTGTCTTAAAGCCAGCCTGCCAGCCTGTTAGTGAAACAACTGGTCTTCCTATCTTTTCAATAGCCATTGCAAGAAGTGAGATTGAAATCTGCTCACCTGTTGCAAGAAGCATATCCATTTCTCTTTTTGAAGCCTTTGGATTTATCTCCTGTGCTTTTTCAATTAAATCGTCAGTTGTGTCGCCCTGTGCTGATACTACAACAACAACGTCATTACCGGCATCGTATGCCTCAACAATTCGGTTTGCTACGTTAAAAACGTGCTCGGCATCCTTAACAGATGAACCGCCGTATTTCTGAACTATAAGTCCCATAATATATGTCCTTCCTTTCCACGCCATAAAGGCCCTTATTTACTTTTTAATTTAATCGGCACATTCTTTTAAAATCGCACCAACATTATCTATTGAACAAATTTTTATACTGAATTTGCTGTCAAGTGTCTCTAAAAACTCTGACATATTCTTTTCAAATTCGTCATAGTTTTCGGAGATTAGCGAAACTATTGTAGGCCCTGAACCGCTTAAATATGTGGCTTTTGCGCCCATTTCATAGCTTTTTTCCATTATCTCATCAAAATGCGGAACATTTTCTTTTCTTATATCCTGATGTAGCTTATCGCTAACGCAAGGTTTTAGGTCATCATATTTTCCGTTTATCAAAGCTGATGTTAAAAGAGAAGCTCTTGATATATTATATGATGCATCGGCTAAAGGTACATCATCAGGAAGTGCTCCTCTTGATGCTTTTGTAGATAAGAAAAAGTCAGGTACCATTATTGCCGCCTTAAGTTTTGGGTCAAGCTTGTTTGAAGTATATACTGTCTTTCCGTTTTCTGTTGCCGCAACGCAAAATCCGCCGAAAAGTGCCGGAGTTACATTATCAGGATGCCCTTCAAATTCCGCCGCAAGATTTAAAATCTGGCTATAGGAAAGCTTTCTTCCCGAAAAAACATTGGCAGCCAGCATTCCGCCGATTATACAGGCGCTTGAGCTTCCAAGGCCACGCGTTACCGGAATATCGCTGTTCTGGATTATTTTAATCCCCTTTTTTTCGTATCCAACCTCGTCGAACACACGGCATATCGCCCTGTACACAAGGTTTTTCTCTCCGATTGGAATATATTCTTTTGAATTGTTATAAACCACAATACCGCTGTCTATCTCAGATATTTTTAAGGTATTGTACATTCCCAAAGCTATGCCGAGACTATCAAACCCCGGGCCCATATTGGCGCTGGTTGCCGGCACTCTTACGTATACCATTATGCCTCCAACACCCTTATGAAATGCTCGTCCCCGGCTTTTGCCAAGAACTCACGCTCTGTCATT
>JAFUJN010000106.1 GCA_017468095.1 Clostridia bacterium | reverse complement strand
TCGTTTCCGAATTTCTGTCATAAAAAACTCTTTGTTTTTGTGAACTCTTGGTTCACTGACAAGAACTCTGCACTGTTTATTTTTCAATGTTCAGCGCTGTCAAAAGCGACAGCTTTTATATATTACCACATCCATTAACCTTTGTCAACACTTTTTTTGAAATTTTTTTAATTTTTTTTGAAAATATTTTTTCTTCCTATTATATATCACCATTTACAATTTTAAAATTGCGGTCAAGCACCTGTTTTCCACGCCAAGAGAAAGCCCTATTACCATACAATCTTTTAAATTCTTTATTGGAAAGAGATTCGTCAATTTTTAAATCTATAATCAGATTTTCCCGAAATTCCGGAATTGATGTTATATCCAGATTTTCGTTATGCGGACAAACCTCCTGACAAATATCACATCCCCAGATTGTTTTTGCATTTTTTATTGCTTCCTTTTCTTCCTGCGAAAGCTCGCCTTTTTTCTGGGTTATGTAGGAAAGACATTTTTCTTCGCAAAAGCCATCTTTCGAAAGTGCACCCAAAGGGCACGCCTTAATACATTTTCCGCAACCGCTACATTCCGAAGTGTTTGGGCTATCAGCAGGAAGCTCGCAATCGGTGATAATATATCCTATAAAAAAGTAGCTTCCCAGTTTTTCATTTATCGCCATTTGGTTTTTGCCGATAAAAGCAATTCCCGAAAGATTCGCCAAAACACGCTCATTTAAAGCACCTGTATCTGCAAAAGATTCTGCGAAAAAGCCATTTTCTTTTAAAAGTTCGCAAATGGGTTCCATTTTTTCTCTTACCACTAAGTGATAATCTATGCCTTGTGCATAGCGTGATATATTCCCTTTTTCTGCGCCATTATAATAGGAAAAAGCACAGACAATTATGCTTTTTGCATCCCCTGAAAGCCCATTATCTTCAGCACAAAAAGAGGCTTTTTTCAAAAGCCCCTTCGTTCTTTTAATATAATCGCTTGCTTTGCAAATTCCCACGGCAGAAATTTTCTGATTCTCTGCCAGTTCTAAAATCTTGTTTCTCATAAAACCTTATCTATCATATCCGCATAGTCATCCAGTGAACGTGCGCCCACAAGTTTTTCTACCGGCTTTCCGTCCTTAAACAGAATAACCGTCGGGATTGAAACCACGGCATATTCCGCAGCCAAAGCTCCATCATTATCCACATTCACCTTGCCCACAACGATTTTTCCATCGTATTCTTCTGCTATCTGGTCAATTACAGGCGATACCATACGGCATGGTCCGCACCAGCTTGCCCAAAAGTCCACAAGCACAGGCATATTCGATAATATTGTTTCATTAAAATTCGCCTTTGTCAGTTCCTTAACCATAATTTATCTCCTTTACATCGGCTTGTATTCTTGGATACTTGTATATCTGTTGTTTATTCCACCTGTTGAGAAATTCTTTGTTGTATATTCCTGACTCTCAACGAAACATTCGCCATCAAACGTATAGTTTCTTATTTCTCTGTCATTTCCGCTGAAAATGTAAACGGTTATAACAGGAGTTACGATACCTTTTATAAAGCCTTCGTTAACTTCCATATACACACGTCCCTGCATTCTTTCAGAGAACAGGTTGTATGCTCCATCTTCAGAAATTACGGCTACCGTCCAGTACTGCGAATCATCCCACATAAATTCGCCATTTTTAGCCTGTGCAGATGTCCCAAGAACTATTCTGTCTTTTTTGCCTTTTTGAGTGATTTCATAGCTATAATCGCCTAAAAGTTCCCAATCGTTAGTCATCTGAATCATCTGGCTAAGTGGTATTTTCGTCTGCAGTTCCTCCTCCGGTGTCGGCGTATTTGTCGGCTCCATAGTTTGTGTTACCATTGTTTCTTCGCCGGTTTCTTCCGGAACCAAAAGGTCGGACACCTTTTCACAGCCCGATACAAGCAAAAGACCTGCCACCATCAGTAAAGATAAAACTTTTTTCATTTAGTCCATCTCCTATCATACATCTATATATTTTTTCTCTTCTTTTTTAATTATTGCTCTGCCACAGGTTAGCTCCGTAACATCGGCAATAAATTTATCCACCTGTTCTTTTTTAAGGCATACCTTAAAGGTCACTTCATTGTCATACACAGTATCTTCAAGGATATACCCGCCTTCTGCAATCATATACTGCATTTTCCCAACAGATGTGTAGTCTACCTTGACGGAAACTATATCGCACAGAATGCGGGTTATAATTCCTGACGCCAAAAGTCCTTCACGGCAAGCAGCGCCATAAGCGTGCACAAGTCCGCCTGTTCCCAAAAGGGTTCCGCCGAAGTATCTTGTGACAACAACTGCCACATCCACAAGGCCCTCTTTTCGGATTGTATCCAAAACCGGCATACCTGCCGTTCCGCTTGGTTCGCCGTCATCCGAGTACCTGAAAATATTATTTTCGTCTATCACATAAGCATACACATTATGTGTTGCGTCGCTGTATTTTGAGCGCATTTCGGCAAGAAAGCCCTGCGCTTCTTCGTCCGACGTTACCGGCTTTACCGTGGCGATAAATTTGGACTTTTTCTCCACAATAAGTGCTTCGCCATCTGATTTAACCGTTTTATAACATTCTTTTGTAGAAATATCTATCAACTCATTTCCGTTATATATTCCTTAAGGCTATTATAGGTACTGCTGTCCGCCAAAAGCCGTATTTTTGTACCTATTTCTGTATATTCTTCCGAAAGAATTTTCTGTGTTTCGTGAAGATGGCTTACAAGAGCACCTTCGCTATATGGTATCAAAACCGCGATTTCTTTCTTCTTTCCCGGTGCTGTATCGCCTATAAGCTCTAAAAGCTTGTCAATGCCGGTATTTTCTAAAACCGAAATTCCAACGCTGTTTTCCTTTGGCGTGATGTCGGTATCATCTTCCAAAAGGTCGGTTTTGTTATACACCAAAATTTCAGGTTTTCCTGTTGCACCGATATCCGAAAGCACGGAATTTACCACAGTTATATGGTTTTCATACTGCGGGTTTGAAACATCCACTACGTGAATTAGAAAATCTGCAGTTACCGTTTCTTCAAGGGTGGATTTGAACGCTTCCACCAAATGATGTGGCAACTTTCTTATAAATCCAACTGTATCAATTAGTATAATTTTGCGGTTATCGTCAAGCACCAAACCACGGGATGTTGTATCAAGGGTTGCGAAAAGCTTGTTTTCCGCCAAAACATCCGCATCGGTCAGCTTATTTAAAAGGGATGATTTCCCCGCATTTGTATATCCCACAAGACAGGCCGTAATTGTGCCGTCTTTTTTTCGTCTTGAGCGAAGCAGTTCACGATGCTTTGCAAGCTCGCGGATTTCTTCTTCCAAAGCGGAAATTCTGCGACTTATATGACGTCTGTCCGACTCAAGCTTGGTTTCACCAGGACCACGGGTTCCTATTCCGCCACCTGTTCGACTCAACTGTGCACCTAAACCACGAAGTCTTGGCAAGCGGTATTTTAACTGGGCAAGCTCTACCTGAAGATTAACTTCAACGCTTTTTGCACGCATTGCAAAAATATCTAGTATTAAAATTGTACGGTCTATTACCCTTACC
>JAFUJN010000105.1 GCA_017468095.1 Clostridia bacterium | reverse complement strand
TAAGAGCGCAACAATTTCTATAAACGGCATCAATGCTTATGGCTATCTAAAAGCAGAAAAGGGTGTTCACCGTTTGGTTAGAATTTCGCCTTTTGACTCATCAGGAAGACGCCACACATCTTTTGCATCTATTGAAGTTACACCTGAAATAGACGATGAAATTGAAATAAATATCAGACCTGAAGATATCAAGGTAGATACATACCGTGCTTCAGGTGCCGGCGGTCAGCATATCAACAAGACCGACTCTGCAGTAAGAATTACCCATATCCCAACAGGTATCGTAACTGCTTGTCAGACACAGCGTTCACAGCACCAGAATAAGGATTATGCCATGAAAATGCTTAAGTCAAAGCTTGCGGAAATTGCAGAGCAACAGCAGAAAGAAAAGATTGAAGATATTAAGGGCGTACAGAAAGAAATCGCTTGGGGAAGCCAAATTCGTTCTTATGTATTCCATCCGTATAACCTTGTAAAAGACCATAGAACAGGTTTTGAAATGGGTAATATCGGAGCGGTAATGGACGGCGATCTGGAAGGCTTTATAAATGCATATCTAAAAGCAGCAAGCCTTGGACAACTTGAAAACAATTAAAAAATAGCAGATGAATTTTCATCTGCTATTTTTTGTTTTAATTTAGCATCCGCAACCGCAGTCTTTGTCGTCTTCAAATTCGCATCTCTCCGGTGGGAAGAACTCATCAACAGGGAAAGAAATTCTGTCGAATAAATCGCAAGGATTATCGTCTGTTGCGCCGATGCATTCTTTCTGTGGAACACAGAAATCATAAGCAGGGATTAGAAGCATAACGCGTCTTTCTAATCTGATAATTGAGAAAATACCGATAGAAACAAATACACGTTTTTGCTCTCCGCCAAGGATTAGTGAATCGTCAAATACACGGCTTACAGAATCTGGAATGCTTGCTAAATCAAAATCGTCATCACAACAGCATTTGTCGTTAACATCAACCACCTTTGCACCAAGTGCGATTGGGTCAACAACTTCAACTACGGCGTTTGGCATATTTGTCTTTTTCCACATCTGGGCATCAAATGCGTCCTGCTTATACTTTGATGCAAATACCTTTGCGTTGCCCTCTGAGCCGAAAAGGATAACCTTTTTGTCAAAGGTTGCAAGACCCTCAACCTCTGTTGGTCTGCCAAGGCCTGTAAATACTGCAAGGGTAATCTTGAAGAAGTATTTTAGGTCGACAGAATAGAATCCGCGGTTAAAAGGCACAGCCTCAATGTCGGAATATACCCAGATAATTTCTGCTTTGGTGCATTTTACGTTTATCGCTCTGTCAATTACATCCTGACCGCAGGCTGTTAAGTAGACCCTGATATTTTCAAGGCAATCTTTATCGCGGCAGCTGTCGTAGACCTTGTCGGTGTGTATGCAAACGGCTTCTTTGAAACCGCAATCAGGTGCACAGTTTTTTTCGTTCATAAAAATCTTCCTTTCTTAATAATAAAACGGGAGCTTCCCCTGTTAACAGAATATGCGAAAAATGGGGTAGTGTTCCTGCATATTTTTGACCCTTATAAAAACTTTAAAAAAAGGGACTTGTTCTTACGGTTTTTTATTGACCTTATATGCACCTTTGTGATATAATTATTATAACTGTAAGTATCTGTTTTAAGAGGTGATTTTATGATAAGAAAATCTTTAATTTCTTTGATACACGTGGCGGCTTCCATTCAAAGATGGAATGACCACATAAGACCGTGGAACGGCTTTTCCGAGCTTGATAAGCAGGCACATAAAATGGTGTATGCATACGTCCTTGCAAAATGCGAAGGGGAAGGAAACTATGACCCGCTAAAGCTTTTGGAAGGCGGAATTTTTGAGTTCCTGCAGAGAATAATTTTAACCGATATAAAGCCACCGGTTTATCACCTTTTGATGAAAGAAAAAGGCGAACAGCTAAACAAGTGGGTGTTGGGTCAGCTTGAGGGTCAGCTTGAATGCTTAAAGGGCGACTTCTATGGAAAAATGAGCAGATATTTTCAGGAAGCCGACTATGCCAAAAAGGAAAAGGAAATCTTAAAAGCTGCCCACTATTATGCAACAAAGTGGGAGTTTGATGTAATCTACCCACAGAACACAAACACCTATGATATTGAGCAGGTTAAATCCGAAGTAGAAAAGGGTCTTGCAAGATGCAATACTTTTGAGGGATTTTCAAAGTTTGCAACCGACCCTGACCTTAATAAGTTTATGTCGCTGATGGGCAAGCTCCGTTATCAGCAAAGATGGTCAAGAGCGGTCAGAACCCCTAACACATCGGTTATGGGTCACACACTTTTAGTTGCAATTATGACATATTTTGCGTCTTTAGAGTGCGAAGCCTGCGAAAAGCGACTTGTAAACAACTTCTTCGGCGGACTTTTCCATGACATTCCTGAAGTTTTGACCCGTGATATTGTGTCACCGGTTAAGAACTCAGTTAAGGGACTTGACGATATTATCAAGAATATCGAAGATGAACAGATGGCAAGAATTATCTTCCCGATGGTGACCGATGAAATCAGACGCGATTTGGAATTCTATACACAGGACGAATTCACATCAAAGGTCACAATCGGCGGTAAGCTTATAAAGGTTACATCTGACGAGATAAACGAAAAATATAACAGCGACAAATTCTGTCCGGTTGATGGCGAGATTATAAGAGGTTGCGACCACTTGTCTGCATACCTTGAAGCGTATTTGTCAATAAAGTACGGCATAAAATCAGAGCAGATGCAGGAGGGATATCACAACCTGTTCCAGCAATATGAAAACCGCGAAATCGGTTCGGTTGATTTTGGACTGTTGTTTGATTATTTCAGAATATGATAAAAGAAAAGAAAGTGCTTTCCCCAATGGAAGCAAAGGAAAAGGCATTAAGGCTTTTGGAGTTTCGCTCACACTCTGAAAAAGAGCTTCACGATAAGCTGATAAGAGCAGGAGCTAAAGCGGAAGATTTGCCGGAGATATTTGAGTTTTTAAGGGAGTATTCTTTTGTAAATGATGCGGAATACGCCAAAAAACTTGCAAAAGACCTGCAACATCTTAACAAATTTGGCCTTAGAAGAATAAGAGAAGAGTTAAAGGTACGCGGAATTTTTGGCGACGACCTTGAAAATGCTATGCTGGAGCTTTCGGATGAGGAAGAAGAACAACTTCTGCCACTTATGGAACGAAAGCTTTCAGGGAATTTTGATAAAAAGAACATTGACCGTGCCATAAGATACTTTGCCTATCGTGGCTACGGATTTGACGATATAAAGTCTGCCATTGAAAGAATAAAAGGCGGGGCTTTGGAAGACTAGAAAGGAACAAACCAAATGAGAATTGGAATGGTATCTTTGGGATGCCCTAAAAATCAGACCGATGCTGAAACAATGCTTGGAATTTTGCAGGATAACGGGCACATTATTGTAAATGACCCACAGGATGCAGAAGTTATAATTGTAAACACCTGCGGATTTATCGACCCTGCAAAGCAGGAGTCCATTGATGCGGTTTTGGAAATGGCGGAATATAAGAAAACGGGATGCTGTAAACTTTTGATTATGACAGGCTGTCTATCAGAACGCTATCACGACAGCATAAAGGAAGAACTTCCTGAAGTTGATGCCTGTATTGGCGCCGGTGATTTTTACAAAATTGCAAAGGTTATTGAAGATGCCGAAAAAGGCGAATATGTTTGCCTTTGGGGTAATCAGAATGATGAAATTCCGGAAAATCTGCCGAGAATTTTAGCAACCCAAAGCCACGTTGCATACCTTAAAATTGCAGATGGCTGTGACAATAACTGCACCTACTGTGCAATCCCGAAAATCAGGGGACATTTCAGAAGCAGAAAGATGGAAGATATAATTGCAGAAGCAAAGGCGCTTGCCAAAAACGGTGCTCGTGAGCTTATCGTAATTGCGCAGGATACCACACGCTATGGCAAGGACATCTATGGCGAATATTCACTTGATAAACTGCTTGTGGCACTATGCGAAATTCCTGAAATTCATTGGATAAGAGTGCACTATCTTTATGCCGAAGCCATAACCGATTCGCTTATTTCGGTGATGGCGGAAAATGAAAAAATTTGCCACTACTTTGATATGCCGATTCAGCATATAAATAATGATATACTAAGACGAATGGCAAGGCGCACAAACAGGGCAGAGATTGAAGAAAAAATCCGCAAAATTCGCAAGGCTATGCCGGACGCAATTTTCAGAACTTCAATTATTGCAGGTTTCCCTGGTGAAACAGAAGAACAATTTGACGAGCTTTATGACTTTTTAAAGGAAATAAAGCTTGATAGAGTTGGCGTTTTTGCCTATTCACAGGAAGAAGACACACCGGCTGCCGATTTTGGCGGACAATTACCTGAAGAAGTTAAGGAAAAACGTCGTGATATTTTGATGGAACTTCAGCAGGGTATATCCCTTGAAAAGAATAAGGAAAAAATCGGCAAGGTAATAGAAGTTTTGGCAGAAGGCTATGATGAAGATAACTTTATGTATTATGGCCGTAGCCGTGGCGACAGCATCGGCGTTGATTCCACCGTTTATTTTGCCGCAGAAGACGAAGTCCAAATTGGCACGTTCACTAATGTGGAAATTCTTGATGCTGATGAATATGACTTAACTGGTAAGGAGATAGAATAGTATGAACACACCAAATAAACTAACTCTTTTAAGAATGATATTAGTGCCGTTTTTTATGGCGTTTATGATGATTGATGTAACAAACATTGCTTTTGTTATTATCGGTCTTATTCTGTTTATCATAGCATCAATTACCGATGCTGTGGACGGTCACTTAGCAAGAAAGCATAATCTTATTACTGACTTTGGTAAGTTTATGGATCCGCTTGCTGATAAAATGCTTACAACTGCGGCGTTTTTGGTGCTTATGCATCACGGCAGAGCATCCGCTGTTGCGGTTATGCTTATCCTGACCCGCGAATTTATCGTATCAGGCATACGCCTTGTTGCAGCAGGTGGCGGAAAGGTTATTGCGGCATCTTGGTGGGGAAAAATCAAGACAATTTTCCAGATGATTGCAATTATTGTGGCAATACTTTTGTTCTTGCCAATTTTCCCTGAAAACGTATCAGTTTTGATAACCGAAACTCTTGTTTGGATATCCAGCGTAATAACCGTTGTTTCAGGCTATGATTATGTAGCAAAAAATTTCGATTTGATTAAGGAAGCAAAATAATGAAAAGAATTGTCAGCAGAGTAAGAAAAGCTGTTGAAGACTATGATATGATAAAGGACGGCGACAAAATCGGCGTCGGCGTTTCGGGTGGAAAGGACAGCCTTGTGCTTTTGGGTGCACTTTCTATGCTTTCAAGGTACTACCCGAAAAAGTTCACGGTGGTTGGCCTTACCCTTGATATGGGTTATAAGGCGGATTGGTCAAACGTTCAAAAGTACTGCGACGAGCTTGGTGTTGAATATGTAGTAAAGCCTACGAATATCGCAGAAGTTATTTTCGATTACCGAAAGGAAGAAAACCCTTGCTCACTATGTGCAAAAATGCGCCGTGGAGCTTTAAATGATTTGGCACTTGAAATGGGTTGCCAAAGGGTTGCTTTGGGGCATCATAATGACGATGTTCTGGAAACCTTTCTTTTAAGCCTTTTATACGAGGGAAGAATAAACTGCTTCTCTCCGGTTACATATCTTGACAGAACGGATTTATATTCAATAAGACCCCTTATTTATACCCGTGAAGCGGATATAAAAAGCGTGGCAAAAAGGCTTGAGTTACCTGTTACAAAAAGCCTTTGCCCAGCAGACGGGAACACAAAAAGGGAAGAGATAAAGAACATATTAAAAGACCTTGATAAATCGGTAAACAGCGGTCTTAAAAAGCGGCTTTTTACCGCCATTGGTACAAGCGGTATTGATGGCTGGGAAAAGGAAAAGGCATCTACAAAAAGAAAAAACGATGATTAAGAGGTGAGGAAATGCTTGCAAAGGCATATTCTGTGGGACTTTTGGGAATAGACGGATTTTCGGTATGCGTTGAAGCGGATATCACAGGCGGACTGCCTGGTTTTGAAATAGTAGGGCTTCCTGATGCTGCCGTAAAAGAATCAAAGGAGCGTATCCGTTCCGGTATCAAAAATTCCGGATATGTTTTTCCGTCAAAAAAGTTGATTATAAATTTGGCTCCGGCAAATCTTCGAAAAGAAGGGCCGGGTTATGACCTGCCGATTGCGGTTTCAATAATGGCGGCAAGTGGTCAGATAGCTATGCCAAGTGAAGATACAGTATTTATTGGCGAGCTTTCCTTAGATGGAAGCGTGAACCACGTAACGGGCGTTTTGCCAATGGTGATTGCGGGATATAACAAAGGCTTCAAAAACTTTTTCGTGCCAAAGGCCAATGCAAAAGAAGCATCGGTTATTGACGGAGTTAATATCTATCCTGTTTCAAATTTGGGAGAATTGTTCCGTCATATAAAAGGCGAAGACGAGATTTTGGCATATAAGGTTTTGGAAGAAGAATTGTTTTCGAAAAATGCGGACACTCTTTTAGACTTTTGCGACGTAAAAGGACAGGAAAGCGCCAAGCGTGCTTTAGAGGTTGCCGCTGCCGGAAACCATACCGTGCTTTTAATCGGCTCACCTGGTACAGGTAAAACAATGCTTGCCCAAAGGATGCCGTCAATACTTCCTGACCTTTCTTTTGAAGAAGCTTTGGAAGTGTCAAAAATACATTCTATTGCGGGAACTCTTCCTGAAGGAACACCGCTAATAACACAAAGACCATTCAGAAATCCGCATCATACCATTTCTTCTGCCGGACTTTCAGGTGGCGGATCAGTACCAAGACCTGGCGAACTTTCTCTTAGTCATAACGGCGTGTTGTTTTTGGACGAGCTTCCGGAATTTAAACGCGAAGTACTTGAAGTTATGCGCCAGCCGTTAGAGGATGGTAGGGTTACAATTTCAAGAGTGAATGCTACCCTTACATATCCTTGTAATATGATGCTTATTGCAAGTATGAATCCGTGTAAGTGTGGATACTTCGGAGATGCAAATCGCGAATGTACCTGCACACCTGCGCAGATAAATCAGTATCATTCAAGAATTTCAGGCCCGCTTCTTGACCGAATTGATATTCAGGTGGAAGTTGCAAATGTAAATTATAAGGATTTGAGTAGCACCCAAAAAGGCGAAACATCCAAGGAAATAAAGGAACGAGTAAACCGTGCAAGACAAATCCAAAGGGAACGCTATAAGGAATTTGGCATATACGCAAATTCACAGCTGACTGCAGGAATGCTTCAGGAATTTTGCAGGCTTGGGGAAGCTGAGAACAACATCTTAAAAATGGCTTTTGATAAGCTTGGTCTATCTGCAAGAGCCCACTCAAGAATCTTAAAGGTTGCAAGAACCATAGCAGATTTGGCAGGAGATGCTGACATAAATTCTGCCCATATTGCAGAAGCCATTCAGTACCGAAATTTAGACCGAAAATTTTTTGGCTAATTTTGAAAAAATATGACGAAAAAGTCTTTAAAAATGTAATAAAGTATGAT
>JAFUJN010000104.1 GCA_017468095.1 Clostridia bacterium | reverse complement strand
TTGTGTTTTTCATATCCCAAACTATTCTTTTACCGCAGCAGCCGGTTTTGACCTTTATGCAAAAGAGCGTTATATTGGTGCCTTTATACCTCCTGTTAGTACTAAAGATACTTTCGAAAGCGTAATCGATTTGGAAGATGATTTGCAGGGCAAGGAATATACTATTAACTTCCCTATTTGTGCGGATATAAAAGAAATTTTTATTGGTGTTAAAGATGGCTCTAAATTAGAAAAAGCGTCCGACTATTCCATAAAAAAACCTGTTGTTTTCTATGGTTCATCAACAACCCAAGGTAGCTGTGCATCACGACCAGGTAATATTTACGAAAATATGGTAAGCCGTGAGCTTGATTGTGATTTTCTGGATCTTGGTTTTGGTGGAAATGCTTTTGGCGAAGAGGCTATGGCAAAATACATTTCAAATCTTGAAATGTCTGCCTTTGTGTATGATTATGACTACAACGCCCCTACCCCTGAACATTTAGACCAAACACACGAGAAAATGTTTAAAATTATAAGGGATGCAAAACCTGACCTCCCTATCATTATGCTCACAGCCCCGAAATACTATTTAAATGCAGAAGATGAAAAACGTGTTGCCGTTATAGAAAAAACATATCAAAATGCAATCAATAACGGCGATAAAAATGTCAGACTAATTTACGGGAAAGATATGCTCGAATCTGTCAGAGACGTTGCTCTTGCTGATCATATCCATCCAAACGACATTGGTTTTTACAGTATATCTAATTTCGTTATAAAAGCTTTAAAAGAATTTATTTAAAACAAAAAACCAACACGTTTGTGTTGGTTTTTTAATTAGTGAATTACAACTGTCTTTGTGTTTGCATTATAGAAAACTTCTGTATCAAATGCTTCTGCAACTGCACGAATTGGAACTAAAATGCGGTTATACTTTGCGATTGAAGGAACTGGCATTGGCACTTTTACGCTGTTTTTAAACAAATGTTCTTGGCCTGGCTGAAGAGCTACAACAGTTTGACCTTTAGTAGCCAAAACTGTATTAACATCTCCCTGCCAAGAAACAGTTGCACCAAGGGCTTCAAATATGTTTCGCATCGGAACAAGTACTCTATCATTTTCAATAACCGGTGCTACGTCAAAATCAACGTATTTTCCCTTAACCATTACTAAAATTGATGTACCATCATCATAGCTTAGAACTTTTGCTTCTTTTAGCATCTTACGATTAATTACGTTTTCCACAACTCTGTATGGTGTATCTCCAGTTATTTCGTCTCCGAATCCAAAGGCAGCTTTGAATTCTTCAATAGGGTTTTCTCCCAATGCTTTTAAAAGTGCCACATTACCTTCAACTTCCTTAAGCAAAGTGTCCCCTGTTATTTCTTCTGTGCCAACATATCCATCCTTATAGAAGGCAATCATTTCTTCTAAAGCCACACCATTTATTTCTGCAAATTTTTTAAGCGGAATATATCCCATAGCAATCGTTTCATTGGTATCCGCCGGCATATCTTCAGGCAAGCCATACATATCCTTAAATTCTTCAACGAAAATATCTCCTTCATAGGCATAATCCCCAATAGTTCTATTTGTCAGGTTTATGCAATCCATTTCGTTGTATGGGTTACGTGCCGCACTTACCCCAAGGGTTGTTACTGTCATAATTACAGCCAAGGCAAAACTGATTTTTTTAAACATTTTCTTCTCTCCTTTTATCTTTCGCTAAGTGGCTTATAGTCAGTTATTTCTGAAACTGCTTTATATGCCGGTCTTATGATCTTGTTTGCATTTATAATTTCTTCCATTCTGTGTGCGCTCCAGCCGGCAATTCTGGCCGTTGCAAACATTGGAGTGTATAGTTCATCAGGAAGCTCAAGCATTGAATAAGCAAATCCGCTATAGAAATCAATATTTGGGCTTACACCTTTATATATCTTTCGTTTTTCGCTGATAGCTTCTGTTGCAAGCTCTGCAACCTTTGTATATAGAAGATATTCGTCAGTCCTTCCCTTTTCTTCTGAAAGCTTGCCGACAAATTTCTTGAATATCTCTGCTCTTGGGTCAGAAATAGAATAAACCGCATGACCCATTCCATAAATTAGTCCTGATTTATCAAATGCCTCTTTTTCCAATAGCTTTTTCAGGTAATTTTTAATAGCTTCATCATCTTTCCAGTCGGTAACGTTCTTTTTAAGGTCATCAAACATATATTTAACCTTAATATTTGCGCCACCGTGCTTCGGGCCCTTTAATGAGCAAAGAGATGCTGCCACAGATGAATATGTATCGGTACCTGAAGATGTAACCACGTGGGTTGTAAAGGTAGAGTTATTACCACCACCGTGTTCTGCATGAAGAACAAGTGCCATATCCAAAATTCTCGCTTCTAAATGCGTAAAAGTTTTATCAGGTCTTAACATTCTAAGGATATTTTCCGCTGTGCACATATCGCTTTTCGGCCTGTGAATGTAAAATCCCTTAAACTTCTCATAATGGTTATATGCATGGTATGCATATACAGACAAAAGCGGAAATGTTGCAACAAGCTGAACAGATTGCCTTAAAACATTTGGTATGCTTAAGTCATTTGCGTTATTGTCATAAGAATATAGGGTCAGCACGCTTCGTGCAAGAGAATTCATAATATCGCCGTTTGGTGCTTTCATTATAACATCACGCACAAAGTTTGTTGGTAACGACCTGTATTCACTTAAAATGCCCTTAAACTCTTTAAGTTCTTTTTCGTTTGGTAGCTTACCAAAGAACAGCAAATATACAGTTTCTTCAAAACCAAATCTATCTTCGGAATAAAAGCCGTTTACAATATCATTTATATCAATCCCACGATAATAAAGCTCACCATCACAAGGCACTTTTTTACCGTCAATTATCTTTGAAGAATTTATTGTTGAAATTTCCGTAAGCCCTGTAACAACACCGCATCCGTCCAAATCTCGAAGTCCGCGTTTTACCTGATGTACTGTGTATAGTTCAGGGTCTATGTTACTGTTCTCTATACATTTTTCTGCCAAAGTATAAAGTTCAGGTGTAATCTCTGAATAATTCTGATTGCTCATACTAAACATCTCCTTTTATAAAGTTCTCTCCTATTTCTTCATCTTTATAAAAGAGCCGTATCCATACAAAAGTACAGATACGGCACTTGATTTTGTAATAAATGTATGCCTTACATTTATTATACAATATTATTTTGAAAAAGTAAATAGTTTAAATGTTTGCAGAGCGCTTAATTTTTTGTGTAGTTGTCTTAATAAACGGCTCTTTTCTTACGATTAGGTTAACTACTGATTTCCACTGAGGAATGTCCTTGTTTATAATCTTAACTTCCTCTTC
>JAFUJN010000103.1 GCA_017468095.1 Clostridia bacterium | reverse complement strand
TGCTAAGAGAATTTTATCCAAAAGGAAGAAACTTATCGAGGGTAAGTCCAACAACATTAAAAAAGAACCTGGAGTTGATTAACTCCAGGCCCAAAAAGATTTTAAGTTATCAAAAACCAATGGATTTATTTAAATCCGAACTTAAAAAATGTTGCACTTAGTTTGACAAATCATTTTAAAAGCAATATTTGCAATGTTTATCGCAATTTTATATATAGAATATTGAATAACTTTGTGATATTCTATGAAAAACGGAGGTATTTTATATGAAATACAATAAATTAAGCGGATTTTCAGACGAAATTGATGCAAGCATCAAAATACAGTTTGAAGCATTTGGAAGACTTGGAATTTCCTATTTTGAGCCAAGAGGCATTGACGGAAAAAACATTTCAACGCTTACGGAAGATGAAGCAAAAGAGCTTCTTTCAAAAATGAACGAGTATGGCATAAAAGCATCATCTATTGGCTCACCTGTGGGCAAAATAGATATCAGCGATGATTTTGGCGAGCATTTTGAAATGTTTAAAAATGTTGTGTCTATCGCAAAAATTCTTGGTGCAAAATACATACGAATTTTCAGTTTCTATAACAAAAATGAGTGGAATGATGAAACCCGAAATGAAGGTATAAAGCGTCTTCGCACTTTAATTGACTATGCAAAGGAAAATGACGTGGTGCTTCTTCACGAAAACGAAAAGGATATTTACGGCGAAAGTGCCAAAGCCTGTCTTGAGCTTATGGAAGAGCTGTCCTGTGACAACTTCAAGGCGGTGTTTGATCCAGCCAACTTTGTTCAGGCTGGCGAAGACACAAACATGGCGTATGATATGCTAAAGCCGTATATCGCATATATGCACATAAAGGATTCCCTTTCAAATGGCGACATTGTTCCGGCAGGTGACGGCGACGGAAATATTGAGTATATCTTAGCTGACTTATTCAAAAACGGCTATGACGGCTTTGTAAGCCTTGAGCCACACCTTGGAAGCTTTGAAGGTCTTGCAGACTTGGAACTTGACGATAAAATGACAAAGCTTGAAAAGGGCGGAGAACATACGTTTAAGATTGCATATGATGCACTTGAAAAAATAATAGATAAAATTATTTAAAAGGAGATAAAGCTATGAGAAAATTAAAACTTGGTATTATTGGTTACGGAAATATGGGAACTGCCCACGTTAATAACATTATGGGCGGAAGAACCCCAAACACAGAGCTTGCGGCTCTTTGTGATATTGACCCTGAAAGAAGAAAGATATTTTCTGAAAAATACCCTGAAATCCCAGTATTTGAAAACGCAGAAGCACTTATGGATTCAGGTCTTTGCGAAGCAATCTTAATTGCAGTACCTCACTATGGCCACGTTCCTATGGCAATTATGGGATTTGGTAAGGGGCTTCACGTATTGGTTGAAAAACCTGCCGGCGTTTACACAAAGCAGGTACGCGAAATGAACGAAGTTGCCAAAAAATCAGGCAAGGTTTTTGGCTTAATGCTAAACCAGAGAACAAATCCGGTATTCGGAAAGCTTCGTGAAATGATAGCAAGAGGCGATTTGGGAAATATCAAGAGAATTACATGGATAATTACCAACTGGTACAGAAAACAGGCTTATCACGATTCAAGTGAATGGCGTTCAACATGGCGTGGCGAAGGCGGGGGAACACTTATAAACCAGAATCCGCACCAGCTTGACCTATGGCAGTGGGTATTTGGTATGCCTGATAAGGTTTATGCAAGAGCGTCTTTTGGTAAGTACAGAGATATTGAAGTTGAAGACGAAGTTGTAGCTTTAATGGAGTATGACAACGGAATTATTGGTCAGTACATAACATCAACTGCTGAAGCACCAGGAACAAACCGTCTTGAAATTGCTTGTGATATGGGCCAGCTTATAATTGAAAACAATAATAAGATGACTTTCAAGAGAAACGTTGTTCCTGAACCTGAATTTAACAAAAACGATGCACCTTTCGGAATGCCTGAATTCTGGAACTGTGAAATCCCTGTGGATGCAACAGGCGGTGAACAGCACGTTGGAATTATTAAGAACTTTGCAGATGCCGTACTTTATGGAAAAGAGCTTTTGGCAAAGGGTGAAGAAGGAATTAACGGACTTACAATTTCAAATGCAATGCACCTATCCGCATGGACCGGTGAAACTATTGACATAAAGAACTTCCCTGATGACAAGTTCTATGATATGCTTTCTGAAAAGATTGCAAATTCAAAAGTAGTTAAGAACGTAAGAAAAGTAGTTGCCGATACAACCGGCACATATTGATAGGAGATAGCTATGGATAAGCGAATTGGGGCACAACTCTTTACATTAAGAAACCACATAAAAACTATAGAAGATTTTGATACAACCTGCAAAAGGGTTTCCGAAATGGGCTACAAAACCGTGCAGATTTCAGGAACACCACTTGGTGCAAAAGAGATGCGCGAAGTACTTGATAAGTATGGTCTTATCTGCCTTACAACCCACAGAAATGCAGAGGATTTTATCAATAAAATTGACGAAGTTATCGAATATAACAAAACCCTTGGCTGTGACCTTTGCGGTATGGGTATTATGCCGATAGAAGCGGCAAAGGATAAGGCAGAGCTTGATAAATTTATCGCCGATATGAACAAGGTTTGCGAGAAACTAAAAGAAGCGGGTATGTATTTTGGATACCATAACCACGGCTTTGAGTTTGTAAAATTGGATGGTAAAACTATTTACGACTATCTTATTGATGAAACCGACCCTGAAGTTTTCAACTTTATTGTGGACACTTATTGGGTGCAGTATGGCGGACTTAACCCTGCAAAACTAATAGAAAAGCTTGGCAAGCGTGCCATGGCAATTCACTTTAAGGATTTCGGCGTTGAAATCGGAGAAAGAACTGTGCCTTGCATCAAAGAAGTAGGACAGGGCAATCTTTGTTGGGACAGCATAATTGAGGCTTGTGAAAAGGCAGGAAGCCGTTTTGCGCTTGTTGAACAGGACTCAAACTGGCAGGATGACGACCCATTCCTATCAATGAAAATGAGCTATGATTTCCTATGCGAAAAGGGTTTTAACTAAGGTGGAAAAAATGAAAAATGTTTGTATTGTAGGATACGGAGCCATTGGCCCTATTCATGCAAAGGCTTTGATTGAGACCGAAAATGTGAAATTTTATGCGGTTTGCGATAACAACCCTGAACGGATAGAAAAGTGCCGTAAGGACTATGACGTTAAGGCATACCTTGATTTTGATGAAATGCTTTCGGATGTTGAAATTGATTGCGTGCATATCTGTACGCCACACTACTTGCATTTTTAGATGATAAAAAAGGCAATTTCTTGTGGTAAGGGTGTAGTTTGCGAAAAGCCTGTGACTATGACTTTGGCGGAGTATAATGCGCTTTTGGAGCTTGAAAATGCG
>JAFUJN010000102.1 GCA_017468095.1 Clostridia bacterium | reverse complement strand
GATGTACTTCTAATGGGATGCAATACCTTCGGGCATTTAGCGGCAGGCTATGTTGACATTCAGCGTACCGGTGATGACACAAGTGGCGTTGATTGGGAACGAACAAAGAAGTACGGCATTAATACCCTTGCATTCAGAATGGGTCAGCACAAGGCATTCTTCTTCGTAGATGCCGATTGTGTTGGTATAACGAATGCAATTTCATGGGACAAAAACAAACAATGGCTTGACGTAGTTGCAAAAAGTGGAACGCCTCTGTTTATTTCCATAGCAGATGACTGTGATTTTGAAGGAATTAAGGGTGAGCTATCAGAAGCACTTAAAAAGGCATCAAAGGATGCAGAAGTATCAAAGCCACTTGATTGGATGGAGAATATACAGCCAAAACGTTGGGAAAGTGTATACGGAACCGACGAATATGACTGGTAATATTCAAATTTAAACGTGATTCTATAAGCTGAAAATAAGCTTATGAATATAAAAAAGAAGGGAGAAACAATTATGAAAAAAGGATTTTTAAAGGCAATGGCAGCACTACTTGCACTATCAACAATGCTATCAGTAGCAAGCTGCGGTAAGAAGGACGACGTTGATGACGGCATGATTGAAATTACAATGTGGTCAGAAACAAATGAGGACTCTTCAGATGTTGAAAAGGAACTTGAAGCGTGGATGGATGAAGCACTTGCTGCTAAATTCCCTAACATCAAGATCAACAAGGTTATCAAGTCAACAGGTTTGGATTACCGTCAGGAGTATGACAAGGCTCTAATGGCAGGTAAGGCACCAGATTTCTTTGCAAGATTCTCTTACACAGACCTTCCAACAAGAATTGAGAATGGAACAGTTGCAGACATTACAAATCTTGTAAAAGACTGGGATCTTAAGAAGGAAGACAAGGTTATCACAGTATTTGATGAAATCATCAATACAAATGATAAGTGGTACGCAGTTCCTCGTTCAGCTTATGTAAAGAGCATTATTGCTAATACAACAGCACTTAAGGCTGCAGGTTACGACACAAGCGTTATGCCAAGAACTTGGGATGATTTCAAGGCTATGGGTAAGACTGTAACAGATAAGCAGAATGCTAAATTTGGTCACATCCTAATGGGTATGGACTGGTGTGCATGGCCATTCTCAAGCTGGGTATGGTCAGCTGGCGGTGACATGGTTACAGCAAACGGCGACGGAACATACAAGCTTACATTTACAGAAGATCCTGCAGTAGATGCAGCAATGTTCTGGAACGAAATGATCTGGGATGCTAAGATGACTCAGACAAACGTTCTAAGCGCAATTGACGAAAACACAACAATGCTTGCAAACGGAAGCGGTCTTTCAATGTGGGGTTCATTCACAGACCTAAGACCAGAAATTCTTGCACAGAACGGTCTTTCACTTGCTGACTACGATATGTTCGCAATTCCTACAAAGGATGCATCAATCGCAGCTCCAGCACTTGCCGGTGGTGAAGTTATTACATTCAATCCAAAGGCAGACGAAGAAACTCTAAAGGCAGCATTCGAAGTTGCTACATACCTATACTACGATGAAGAATATCTTGCAAAAGAATGGGAAATCAGAGCAAAGCATGATGTTTCAAACGTAGATATGCCTGCAAGAAGCGACCTATACATCATGAAGCTTGACACTTGCGAAGATCTAGATGATGACGCTAAGCAGAGAATCGTTGATTCAACAGTTAATGCAATTCCTGAGCCATGCCCACCACACTGGTCAGATCTAAAGACACTTATTGCAGAACCACTTCAGAAGATTATGCTTACAGAAGGCATTTCAAGAGATGAAGCTAAGAAGCTATTAAATGATTGTGCAGAAGAATTATACAAACTATATCCTGAAGCATTCAGAAAGTAAACGTTAAACGGGAGTTTAAATAATGAAAAAGATACAGAGTGGACATAGAACAGAAAAATTGATGAGTAATACAAAAAGGAATGAGAGACTTGCTCTCTTATTCCTCTTGCCATCAATCATATTGTTTGCTATGTTTAAATATTACCCGATTTTGTCAGGTGTATTTGTCAGCTTTTTTGACATAGATATAGTGAATTTACCGGGTGATTTTTGCGGATTTAAAAACTATATAAGAGCCTTTGGTGACACAAGGTTTTACGAAGCTATCTGGCATAACGTAAAGTTCTTTGCCTACAGCATTGTAATGACCTTCTGGCAACCGATAATTCTAGCAATCCTTGTAAACGAAATGCGAAGAAAAAGTAAAACAGCATTCAGATTGTTATACTTTATTCCTGCGGTTGTTCCGGCTATTGCGACCACAATTTTGTGGAAGTACTTCTTTAACCCAGACTACGGTCTTGCAAACTATGTTGTACAGCTATTTGGCGGACAGCCACAGCTATGGCTTAATGACGAAAACTGGGTATATTTCTGTATGAACTTCCCTGGAATGGTAGTATTCGGCGGAATGGCTATGGTTTATTACTTAGCAGCTCTTCAGGATGTGCCTAACGATTTGTATGAAGCATCTATGCTTGAAGGCGCAAGCTTTGTACAGAGAGTAAGATATGTTACTCTTCCGGGAATTAAAAATATTGTTATTACGCAATTTATATTGAGCCTTACAGGTATTTTCGGCACCATGGAGAACATTCTTCTATGGACAGGCGGAGGACCCGCAGGCGAAACAGAAACAATCCTTGTTTATGCATATAAACAGGCTATAAACTCTATGGACTATAGCTATGCAATTACTCTATCAACAATAGTATTTATTGTTACATTGATAATTACATACGCATTCCAGAAGAAAACTCAGGAAGAATAGGAGGTGGGAAAATGTCTGTAATACAGGATATAGAACTTAAAAGTAAAAAAGGAAAAAGACTATACATAGGTATTTACATTCTATTGGCCGTGATGGTAATAGTACAGTTTTTTCCCATGCTCTGGATGTTCCTTGGAACATTTAAAACCGACCCTGAGCTAACAAGCACAATACCAACAATGCTTCCTGAAAGTTGGAAATTCTCAAACTATGTTGAAGCATTTGAAAAGTATGATATCTGGAAGAACTTATGGAATACAGTATATATAATTGTTATGTCAATCTTAATACAGGTGACAAACAGTATATTCTCTGCATATGCACTTTCAGTAATGAAACCTAAATTTGGAAATATTGTTCAAATGGTGTTCCTGGCAACAATGATGTTTTCCGGAACAGCATTGATGTTCCCACTATACATACAGATGACCCAAATGGGACTTATAGGAAGTAAATGGGCACTGATATTATCATCAAGCGTATGGGCATACTCAATAACATGGTTCAAAAGCTTTTTTGATAATATCCCAAGAGATTTGTTCGAAGCAGCAAAAATCGACGGAGCAAGTGACCTGCAAATATTGGGAAGAATTGTATTGCCACTTTCAAAACCTATTATATCAGTAATGTGTGTAAACTCATTTATGGCAATATATAACGATACAGTTTACCCACTTATGTTGCTTCCTGAACAGAAGGACTGGACAATTATGATAAGATTGTTCGTTCTAAACACAACAGGAACCCCAAGACCGTCACACATGTATGTATTACTGGTAGTTGCAACAATACCTTCACTTATCATTTATATGATGGCACAGAAAAATCTTGTGGAAGGTGTTTCAACATCCGGTATTAAAGGTTAATAAAGAATTTGTAGGAGTATAATCCTATACTCCTGCAAATTTTTTACCACAAAACGCGCAAAAAGGAGTACTCTCTATGAAAAAAGTACATATCGTAACCTACACTCACTGGGACAGAGAGTTCCGCTGGGAATTTGAAAGAACAAGAATGAGATTGGTTGATTTATTCGACCACCTATTTGAAATAATGGAAGAAAAGCCGGACTACCGTTCATTTTTATGCGATGGTCAGCTTACACTAATTGCCGATTATCTTGAAATCCGCCCTGAAATGAAGGATACTGTTAAGAAGTACGTTCAGGAAGGCAAGCTTGAAATCGGACCTTGGTTCACACTTCCTGACTGTGCACCTATTCAGGGTGAAAGTGTTGTAAGAAACATTCAGTACGGCACAAAAAAGTGTAAGGAATTTGGCGAACCACTAAAATGCGGATACAACGTATTCTCATTTGGCCAGATTGGTCAGCTTCCGCAGATTTATGCGGACTTTGATATTGACAACATTTTAT
>JAFUJN010000101.1 GCA_017468095.1 Clostridia bacterium | reverse complement strand
TTCCGCCGGCTATCATTATTACCTTGTCTTTAAATACATTCAGTGTGTTTATGCTTCTGTTCGGGCTTGAATCGATGGAGCTGTTATAGTAGCTGACGCCGTCTAAAACTCTGACAAGCTCAATTCGGTGGCTAACACCGCCAAAGGTTTTGGCAATCTTTAAAATTACGCTATCTGCTACAAGTCCTTCAACCGCACCGATTGCTGCCATATAGTTTTCAACATTATGCATCCCCGGAATTTTGATGTCGGCTATATCCAAAACAGCCTTTCCATCTCGCATTATCTTTCCGTCTTTTAAGGATATATAAGCATCTTCCTTTGAAGAAAACTCGGTAAGGTTTCCCTTGGCTTCCCTGCCAATTTTATTGGTTTCGGCATTTGAATGGTTAACCACAAGCTTGTCGCCTGCATTTTGGTAAAGCATTATGTTCTTTTTGGCATCAATATATTCCTGATAGTCCTTATGCACATCAAGGTGATTAGGGCTTAGGTTGGTTATAACCGCAATCTTCGGAGATTTTTTGATTGTATGAAGCTGGAAGCTTGAAAGCTCAAGGATTACCCAGTCATTTTCTTTCATATTTTCCGCTTCGGTTAAAAGCGGGTTTCCTATGTTTCCACCAAGGTAGGTGTTATAGCCCTGCTCGGTCATCATTTTATGAATAAGGGTTGTTGTGGTAGTTTTTCCGTCGCTTCCCGTAACCGAAATAATATTTGCAGGGCAGATATCGAAAAACACTTCCATTTCGCTTGTTATTATGCTTCCCTTTTCCTTTGCCGAAAGTAGTGCCGGATGGTCAAAACGAAGCCCTGGAGTTTTGAAAATAATCTCGCCTTCAAGGTTATCAAGATAGTTTTCACCTGTTACGATTTTTACACCAAGGGATAAAAACTCGTCATAAATATCCCCAAGCTTTTCAGGTGTTCGCATATCATAGGCTGTAACCTTTGCACCCAGCGAAACAAGGTATTTTATAAGTGGACGGTTTGAAATTCCCATACCAATTACCGATATATTTTTATTAAAAACCTCTTTTTTAAACATATCCACCGTCATAATATTCCTCCGAAATTTTAGCTTCTTTTCTTTTTCAAAATAATGGCTCTTTTGATTAGATAGTCACGTGTATTCAGTGACGGGTCTATTACCACTTCGTCCAAAAGAAGCTTTAACATATCGCCGATTTCACGGCCGGCTTTAAAGCCTATTTTCAGTAAATCTCTGCCGTTTATCTGTAGTTGTGAAATCTGATACGGCTGACGCTCTGCAATAATAGTCTGGCATTGTTCATAAACCGCCTGAAGTTTAGAGAGTTTGTCATCCAAAAATTTGAGATTCTTCGCTCTGTTATCCGCTTCCTGCAAAAGAAGCAGTTTTAAAAACAGGTTCTCGCCTGTTCTTGCAAGCATTCTTTTAACCGATGCAGGAGATGTATCTATTCTTACATCGTGATTTTCTATTAAAACAAGTATATCGTTTATGGAATCTCTGTCCATTCGTAGCTTATGAAGCACGTCATTTGCAATACGCACACTTTCTCTGTGATGGCCATAGAAATGGTTTATTCCAGAAGAATCACGGGACAGGCAATTTGGCTTTCCTGAATCGTGAAGAAGTGCTGACCATCTCAAAATCAAATCATTCGGCGTGTTGTCAACCGCTTTCATAATATGGTCACCCACGTTATAAATGTGGTACTTATTGTTCTGCACCGTATTAAAACAGTTGCAAAGCTCCGGAATGATATATTTCATAAGTCCTGTTTCATATAAAAGCTTTATTCTTGACGGCTTATCGCAAAGAAGTATTTTATTTAGCTCGCCAAGTATTCTTTCGCTACTTACATTTTTAATTAGAACTGCACATTTTCTTATTGCACGGAAAACATCTTCCGAAAGCTCAAAATCAAGGCAGGCAGCAAAACGTACTGCACGAAGCATACGAAGCGCATCTTCCTTAAATCGCTCTTCAGGGATTCCTACGCATTTTATAACACGCTTTTCAATGTCGTCTTTTCCGCCGAATTTGTCAACAAATCCACGTTTCGGGCTATACGCCATTGCGTTTATGGTGAAATCACGGCGCTTTAAATCGCTGGATAGCTCGTCCACATAATTCACGCTGTCAGGATGGCGCATATCGCGATATCCTGTTTCTTCCCTGTATGTTGTAACTTCGTAGCCTGTTTTGTTTTCAATAACAGTAACAGTTCCGTGTTTTAAACCTGTATCTATAGTTCTTGCAAAAAGAGCCTTAACCTCTTTTGGTTTTGCATTGGTTGCAATATCATAATCGGATGGAACTTTGCCCATTTGTGCATCTCGAACTGCGCCGCCGACAATATAAGCCTCAAAGCCTGCAGCTTCAAGCGTAGACAAGATATATTCCGCATTTTTAGAAACTATCATTTCCACAAGCCATTCCATCCTTTCATTAAAATTTCCCCATACTACTATTATATCACATTTTTTGCAAATACTCAACAACATATTTACATTTTTTCTAATTTATGTTAAGATAAAAAGGACATTTTTTAGGAGTTTTATTATGATTGGATTACTTGGAACTTTTGTTAATATGATATTGGTTATTCTGGGTGGCACGATTGGTCTGTTTTTAGGCTCACGTTTCCCGAAAAAGCTATCTGACTCGCTTATGAAAGCCCTTGGGCTTTGTACCCTTTTAATCGGTATTTCAGGGCTTTCGGAAGGCGAAAATCAGCTTATTACCATAATCTCTATGGCAATAGGCACAGTTATCGGCGAGCTTTTGGACCTTGACGGAAAGCTTAACTTGCTTGGTGAATCTATTGAGAACCGCTTTAAAAAGGATGGAGACAACGTTACAATCGCAGAAGGCTTTGTTAATGCAAGCCTACTTTTCTGCGTAGGTGCTATGGCTATTGTTGGCTCACTTCAATCGGGTTTGGTTGGCGATAACAGTATGATTTACACAAAGTCGCTTTTAGACTTTACAGCCGCCATAATTTTTGCATCAACCTTGGGAGTTGGCGTTTTGTTATCCGCATTCCCTATCCTTATTTATCAGGGCGGAATTGTGGTTTTGGCGCACTTTTTAGCACCGTTTTTAACGGACAGCGTAATCGGTGATATGACCTGTACAGGCTCACTTATCATCATTGGTCTTGCACTTAATATGCTGGGCATTACAAAGCTTAAAGTTATGAATATGGTGCCGGCAATTTTCCTGCCGATTCTAATGCACCTTTTCGTATAACTCTTCCATAGCTTTTAAAATAATCTTGGCATTGTCATTATAAATTTCAGAGAGCATATCTATAGGCAGTGGGTTTTTACCACTGCCTATTTCTATGGTAAAACCTGCCTTTCCAAACTCTTTTATAAACCAATCCTTGCATCCGCCAAATGCCGCAGACCCAGTTGGTACGCAAACTGCATATCCGCTTACCTTTGCCATTTCTTCGGCTAAATGCCTTGAATTTTCTGCCACAGTACCGTCAAAATCGTAGTAGATTTCTTTTCCTTGGGAGTGAAATGCAATAAGAGTATCAAAATCCATTTTTCTTATAAAATCCACCATTGCCTTGGTTTCCGGCTCACTTTCGGAATAGGGTCCTGCATACTTGCTTTCACAAGGTTTGGTTTTAACAACACGCCAACCCGCGTTATAGTTGTGGTTTATGTCAACACCCCTTGCATTTGATTGCCACACCTTGTTAAAGCTGTGAATACCCACAGAGCTTATGAGTTTTTGATGGTATGGATTTGTTATGTCAAGTCCGTTTATGGCAATATCCACGCCGTCAGGGTTTACCATCGGCACTATGTAAAGGCTGACGTTTTCGCCAAGCTCTTTTGCATCATACCCGAAAAATTCGCAGTTGCCTGAAATCGCCCTTGCAAACTCAAACAAGAATTTCATTAAAAATGCAGATGTTAAATATTCAAGACCGTGATGCGCACCGTTTAAGAATAGCTTTCGCTCACCATCACCTATTTTAAGGCAATAAATCGGCTTTTTCATCACGCTCATACCTATGCTTTTTGTTTCTATCACGGGATATTTGGCTGAAAGCTTTTCTATATCCTCTACTAAACGTTTGTAATCATAACTCATTTTTTGCCGCCTTTCTTTACATAAAATTTCTCTTTTATGTATATGAAGAAAGCGGGGAAAAAAGTATAAAAAATCGGAATGCATAAATGC
>JAFUJN010000013.1 GCA_017468095.1 Clostridia bacterium | reverse complement strand
TTCAATCGTTTCAATAGATGAAAATGGTAAGGCTACAGCAAATGGTATTGGCACAACAACCATTACTGTAACTACCGAAGAAGGTGGCTACACCAATTCATGTACAGTTGTTGTAGAACCACAACCTATAAAGGTAACAGGCGTTAGCCTAAGCTCAGAAGCATTAACTTTAGCAATTCCTGGTACAAATACATTGGTGGCTACAGTTACACCAGCTGATGCAACTGATAAAACTGTTAAGTGGTCTTCATCAAATCCTGCAATTGCAACTGTAAGCTCAAGTGGTAAAGTAACAGCTGTGGGACTTGGAACAGCTACAATTACAGCAACAACACAAGATGGTCAGTTTACGGCTGAATGTATTGTAACTGTCAGCACAACAGCGCTAAAGGGCGACGTTAACTATGACGGCGATGTTGACGCAGCAGATGCCTTGCTTGTACTAAAGTCAGATGTAAGACTTACAACTCTTACTTCAGCACAAAAACAAATAGCTGACGTTAATGATGACGGAGAAGTGGACGCAGCAGACGCTATCTGGATTCTTAGATTTAGCGTAGGTCTGATTGATTCAGTTGAATAGGAGGTTTTGTATGCGATATACAATTAAGCATTTAAGTATACTTCTGCTTATATGCATTGCCGCATTATCTATGCCTTTTTTCGCAGCTGCATCTTCTCTTCCGCAGATTGAAGGAAATGCTATTTCTTCTCAGGTTGGTGACCGCGTCAACGTAATTTTTAACATATCGAATGCTGAAAATATATGTGGCGGAAATTTCAACGTTGTTTATAGCTCTGAATATTTGCAAATTGTAAGTGCAAAAGCCGGAGATGTTTTTAAATCCCTTTCACCTGTTATAAATACAAAGTATGATACAGGAAAGGTCCGAGTTACATGGGCTGGGATTACTCCTATTGAACAATCCGGCACACTGATTGCCTTGGAGTTTTTAGTTAAAGACGGAGCGCCATCCGGTGAGTTATCTGTAAACATCGAAGGGCTTAAATTATACGATTTTGATGCCAAGACTATTGAAGCACAGCTATCAAATGCAAAAGTGAACGTGAAAAACACATATCTTGTTATGATACCCGAGAATAATGGCGAACAGGTTAGTGTTAGCGTAAACCTTGAAGGTGACAATAGCTGTATGGGTGGAAGTCTTGTTCTCGCTTATGATAACAGTGCTTTATCACCTGTTTCTGTAGGCAAAGGTGCTTTGCTTGCTGGTGCTACGGTGACTAACAACCTTTCATATACAAGCAATACAGTAAAGGTGTCATGGGCAGGAACAGAAGCTGTCTCTGAAAAAGGAGAATTCTTTAAGTTAGTTTTCGATGTAGTTGACGGATTTTCAGGAACAGTAAAATTCGCTATAAATAATACTACATTGTACGATGAAAATAGCAAATCGTTAGCTGTACAGACAGAAGAAATAACATTAGATATTGCAGAAATAATTGCTAAAACACCATTTATCACTATAAGCACAGTTAAAAGTCAAAGTGAAGGCGTTTTACCGATAAGCATTGATGAAAATTCAATGATATGCGGTGGCGGTATTGAAATAGAATATGACAATACCGCAGTTGAAATTCTGAATGTTTCTTTAGGAGAAGCATTAGCAGGCAGAACTACAACTCTAAACGATAAGTATGAAGAAAACGTGATAAAAGTAACTTGGGCTGGTGCTTTGCCTATGGCCGTTTCGGGAGATATTTTAAATATATCCTTTAGGGTTATAGATACTTCCAAAAACTTCGCAGTTTTCTCTATCCGTAACCTTGATTTATATAATTCAAATATGCAACCTGTTAAGGGAGATTATGAAAATGGTGGCGTTGCAATTTCCTGCATAGACGAAGATTGCTTAACTTCAACAAGTTATAGAAAAGATAAGGGCTTAGTAATTTTTGAAAGTTATGTTTTAGACAATCCTGATAATTCCACCCTATTCGTTGCGCTATACAAAGATCAACAAATGGTGAAATATAGTGTTCAGGATGCACCAAAAAGTGGTTTTGTAACCATCAGTATGGATGATTGCGAATTTGACAGTGGCAAAGTGATGTTGTGGAATAACGAGTCACTCTCACCACAATCAAAGGCCGAAGTAATTAACAAATAGTACAAAAAAGAGACTTTGATTAAATCAAAGTCTCTTTTTTTACTTTATATCTATTCTTTCAGACAACACAGGTTTTAAGCCGTTATCCCAAACAAGTATCTTTACATAGGAAGCATTTTCAAACTTTGGTAAGGTCAGGGGTTTTGCATCTTCTTCGCTCAGTAATGTTACATCATCTTCCTTTAATTCTTCCAACGTTGACGCCAGCATTTTTCCGTCGCCATCATAAATCACCGCGTATACTGTTGCTTCTTCGTCATAATTTTCTACTAAAACGTCAAAGCACCAGTTTGAATCATCTTCATAAGAGTTAATGCTTACTTTGGCATCCAGGCTTTCACTCCACCCTAATGATAAGGCAAAGTCATATGTTCTGTTTCTTCTTGTTTTATAGAGTCCACTGTAGTCAAGTGCTGCTTGATGCAGGTCATATAATGTTATTGCTTCATATGAACCAACGCTGTCTTTTGCATTTGTCGCCATTGTATTTGACGTATTACCCCATTGGTTTCTAAGGTCTGCATAATAAACCAAAGCAGGCCCTGAAACTATCCCCAGCTTAATTCCTGCATCAACATATGATGCCGCGTCAACCGCAATCAAGGCATCCTGTGCCGCCTTGCCTTCTTCGGTAGCCAGCAATTCGGAAATTCTTTCCGCTTCATCATCGGTGGCGGTTCTGTTTTTATGGTTCCAATAATCTGCCGAATTGTTTGCTATTTCATCATACAACTCCGCTCCCAGAATTTCTTCCGCATTTTCAGGATTTGCCTTGACTATCGTTTGAAGTAACGGCAAAGCTCTTCCCCAATATGAATTCCATTGGAACTTGCCTATACTCATACCGTGATTATTATCATTTTTATTAACTGAGCCGTATGACCCTTCATTCTGGATAATTATTTTAGCCGCATTTACAATAATTTCTTCTCTATCTTGAGATAGCTCATCAGTTGCCATCAAAAGAATGCTATTTTCCAGCTTTAAGGTTTCGATACATACATCTGCAGTCTTAATTTCAATAGTGTCATTCACAAGCTCAACTATATAATTTTTATGTATGGAAATAATATTATCTTCTTGTGCATAGATTATTTGATTGATATTAGATATAAGCATAATTGCTACAACAAAAAGCGAAACCAACCTCTTCATTTTATATCTCCTTTTATTATTTCTATACTATAAATCATATCATTAAATGCCGTCAAAGTCAATGATTTACAAGTGCTTGTAATATTTTGGATGTGTAAATAAAAATGCTATTTAAATCCACTTTTAGTGCTTGATAACATAGCACTAATATGTTAGACTAAACTTAACAAAACACAAAGGAGCCGTTTTTATGTGGTACGAAAAAAGTTTTAGAAGACACCTATGCGATATGCATATGGATGATTGGGATCCGGAAATTCTGTCAAAATTCTCTCCGGAAGAGTATTTTGAGCACTTGAAGTTGGAAAACGTTCAAAGTGTGATGATTTATATCCAATCTCACGTAGGTCTGTGCTATTACCCTACAAAAACAGGAAAGATGCATAATGCCTTTATCGGCAGAGAAGATGCAATGAAGCGTCTTATAGATATGTGCCGCAAGGCAGGTATTCACGTTGTGGCTTATTACAGTGTTACATATAATAACTGGGCACACAATACCTATCCTGACTGGAGAATGATTACAAAAAAGGGTACATCTATGTTCGCCACTGTTTCTGCAGAGCACGGTGTTTTTGCATCAAACCCAATTTTCCGTTACGGTCTTTGCTGTCCGAATAATATGGACTACCGCGAATTTACTCAGGAGCAGATAAAGGAATTTACAGACTACTTTGATTTAGACGGTGTTTTTTATGATATGCTTTTCTGGGTACACCCTTGCTATTGCGACAAGTGCAAGGAGCGTTTTCTAAAAGAAACAGGCCACGAAATACCAATGGAAGAAGACTATCAAAACCCTGTATGGCTACTATTTGAAGAAAAAAGACGTGAATGGATGGGTGAATTTGCACAGTTTTTAACCAATAAAACAAAAGAATTTGCTCCTAACGCTGCTGTATATCACAACTTTTCAGTAGCCATCATTAACCGAAACAAAGGTAATGCAGAAGGCGTAAATGAGGCCTGTGATTTCGTTGGCGGTGACCTTTACGGCAATATGTATAGCCACTCTTTCGTTTGCAAATTCTATAGAAACATTACAAGGAATCAGCCTTTTGAATATATGTTCTCTCGTTGCGACCCTAACCTTTCAACCCACACATCAATGAAGTCGGAAGACAGAATCAGAAGTGCTGTTTTCTCAACTGCGGCGCACCATGGTGCCACAATGTCTATTGACGCCATCAATGTTGACGGCACAACAGACAAGCGTGTTTATGAGCGTATGGGCAAAATCTTTAAAGAGGAAGAACCGTACGAAAAGTATTTCACAGGGGATATGATTGAAGATGTAGGTATTTACTACTCTCTTCGCAGTAAGTTTAATGCTCACGGTGCTACATACAACACTCAAACCTGCTCAGAAAACGCAGCCGAAAGCCTTATTGCCCACAATATTTCCTGTGGTGTTACAGGCGGATGGCACGATATTTCAAAATACAAAATTCTTTCCGCTTCCTGCCTTACAGAAGAAGACAAATACGACTATGACCGAATAATTAACTATGTTAAAAACGGCGGACACCTGTATATATCAGGCGGAGATTGCCACGGACTACTAAAAGAGTTCTTTGGTGCAGAAGTCGAAAGATTTACCGACGAAAGCGTTGTTTATATCTCGCCTAACGAAAAATGCGGTGATGCATTTGAGTGGTTCAATGAATTTTCACCAATGCCGTACGAATGTACCGCTCCGGTGCTAAAAGAATTCCGCAAGGAAGATGTTATTGCAACACTAAATATCCCGCACACAATCCGTGAAACCGAGGAATTTGTATCAATACACTCAAACCCACCGGGGCATAATACAGACATCCCTGCCCTGCTACTCACAAACTACGGCAAGGGTAAGGTTTTGTGGATGGGCTTGCCTATTGAAGACCTACGTGTAGCAGAGCAGTACCGCAGAATTTATACAAAGCTATTAACTCAGCTTTTAGGCTATGACCCAACGATTAAAACAACTGCACCGATTGACGTTGAAGTTGTTGCATTCAAGGATAGCGACGATTATACAGTATCATCAGTTTTATTAAATGACCGCGATTTTGCAAGATTTGTAGAGCCATTTACAGTAAGCATCAAAACTGATAAAAAGCCTGCAAAACTATTGCAACTGCCGGAAGAAACCCAAGTGCCATTCACTTATGAAGATGGATATTTAACATACGAAGTTCCAAATCTTAAAATCTTTGATATGAAGAAAATCGTGACAGAATAAAAAAGGCAGTAGTCCCAAAAGGACTACTGTCTTTTTATTTTAGATAATATTCTTTATATAACTCATTCAAATTTTTAGCTGATGGATAAATGGCTTGTGGGCTCATAAAATGTGAAAATTCAAATGTGACTATCTTTTCGGAATATTTCTGGTGAAGTTCAAGTCTTCGCTTTAGTTCCTGGAAAGGTATTGGGTAAAGCTGTCTTCTCACATCTCTTTCAAATGTTTCAACATTTGCCCAATGCTCTATATTATATTTGTCACAAACTTCTTTTGTTGCTGTGTAGTATGCTTCCATTGAATTTGTCGCCGCAGGTCCATCGTGAAAAGCACATATATCAATGTCTTTTCCCGCTTTGGCAAACAATCTGTCCCACTCAGCTTTGTGTCTTTCAATAGTAAAATAGTCATGTGGCGCTAATACTTCTCCTCTAAAAGGTGGGCTTATCAATGTTTTTTTATCAGGAGTTTTATCTTTACAGATAGCAGAAAGACCTGCATAAACCTCGCCGATATTTAATACGTCACGAGTTACTTCGTGTGGAATATACCATCCGTCAAATGATGGATACTCACCATATCTTTCCAATACTTCATCCACAAAAGCCTTGTTTTTCTTAATTTCGCCGATATAGTCGCCACGGTTCCAGTCTCCGTTTGACATATACATTC
>JAFUJN010000012.1 GCA_017468095.1 Clostridia bacterium | reverse complement strand
GTTTCAATAATCTCCTTGGCAGCTGCAATCTGGTCAATCTGCATCTGATAATCTTCGATTATCTTGTTATCGTGCTTTACTATTGACTCAATTATTGAAAGTCTTGTGAAAAGGTCTGACAAGCCTTTTGCAGAAAAAATCATTTCAAGGTAAGATGTTGTACCATTTTCGTACATAATCTTCATTCTCTTTTTAAGCTGCTTGTCTGTTTTTTGAAGTGATTCGTCAAGCACCGCAATTTCAGCATTTTTCGCGTCAATTTCGGCATTTTTCTCGTCGATAACGCTCTGTATTATATCAATATCGTCCTGAAGACTTGAAATCTCAAGGTCGATAGCGTTTTTCTTTTTCTTTTGTTCGTTTTGTTCCTGCTGTTTTGCCTTAATTTCCTTTTGGGTCTTTTCGGCATTTTTCTGATTTTGAGAAAGCTCTTCTTTTAGCTGTGACACGCTTTTTGCTGCATATACGCTTGATGCAGATATTGCGCACACTAAAGCCAAAATTAAAGCTAATATTCTTTTATTCATAGTACCTCCTTAAACGTGCAGGTGTTTGCGCATTGAGATCGCACTTCCCACAACGCCTATTAAGCTACCGAAAACAACGAATAAAACAGCTATCATCGGTGCAACTTGTCCTGCTCCTATCAGTTCAACAACGCCAAAGTTAAGCTTTTCCCCTATATAGCTTACCAAAGCGAAATATCCCCAGAATACCAACAAGAATGCAATTACTGCTGAAGAAAAGCCGATAATAAGGCCTTCCAAAACAAACGGGATTCTTATGAATCTGTCTGTTGCGCCAATATATTTCATAATATTGATTTCTTTTCGTCTGTTAAATACGGTAAGTTTTACTGTATTTGAAATAATAACGATTGCAACAAGCAAAAGAACCAACATCATAGCGATTGTGAACTTCTTAACTCCGCCTGACAATGAAACAACTGTGTTTACAACATCCTGCTTGTTTACTACCTTGTCAACATCGACGATTTTTTCAAGTTCTGTAACAGTTTCGGTAGTTAATTCAATGTCGTGAAGCACGATTTTGTATGAATCGGAAAATGGGTTGTCCTCATCAAAGCCCTCAAGCATACCCTCATTTCCGTCAAACATATCGGCTTTTGCGTATGCCAAGGTGTCTTCCTTTGTGAAAAGGCTTATTTCCTTTACATTTTCAACGCTTTTTATTTCTTCGCCAATTTGTGCAACTCGCTCATCGGTTGCCTCTGTGTTTATATAAAGCTGGATTTCGCACTGGTCTTTAATCTGCTGGGTTATGTGGTTTACATTAAGTGATAAAAGTGTAAAAACGCCAAGAATTAAAAGACAGCTTGCGATGGTAAATAGTGATGCCACGCTCATAAGTCCGTTTCTTATAACGTTCTTCTTTGCTTCTTTAAAGGAATATTTAAGCTTCGATAGACTCAAGATATTCACCTCCCACTTCATCACGGATAATGTTGCCGTCCTGTACTTCGATAACTCGCTTCTTCATAACGTCAACAATATCTTTAGCATGGGTTGCCATAATGATGGTTGTTCCCATACGGTTAATTTCGTCTAAAATATCCATAATTTCCATAGCTGTCTTTGGATTTAGGTTTCCAGTAGGCTCGTCCGCAAGCAAAATAAGCGGATGGTTAGCAAGTGCTCTTGCAACTGCCACTCTCTGCTGTTCACCGCCTGATAGCTGTCTTGGATACATTTTTGCTTTATAGTTAAGTCCCACTTCGTTTAAAACTTCCGGAACACGTTTTCTTATTTCACGGCTATTTGCGCCAACAACTCGCATAGCGAATTCAACGTTTTCATAGACAGTTCTGTCCTCTAAAAGACGGAAATCCTGAAAAACAACGCCCATTTTACGGCGAAGGAATGGGATTTCCTTTTCAGGAAGTTTTGTTATATCAATCCCGTCAAGCAAAATTTCGCCTTCTGATACGTTTGTTTCACGCATCAAAAGCTTTGTAATTGTAGTTTTTCCGGCACCTGATGAGCCTACTAAGAATACAAACTCACCGTTTTCTATTGTAAAACTGGCATTTGAAAGGGCTATGTTGCCGGCATCTTCAAACTGCTTGGTAACATTTCTAAATTCAATCATTGTATTTCTCCCGTTTTTTAATTAAAAAGGTGCGGCAAAAAACACCGCACACAATTAGCCTATATTTTCATAGGGTTAGACGATAAATATTTATGAACCATCATTGCAACCTTTAATACTATTGACTGGTCAAACTTTATAAGTTCAAGAACTGTTAGCTTATAGATTTTTTCAAGTCTATACACCAAAGTATTTCTGTGTACAAAAAGCTGTCTTGATGTTTCAGAAACATTAAGGTCATTTTCAAAGAATTTGTTTATTGTAAGGATAGTTTCTGAGTCAAGCAAAGAAATGTCTCCCTTTTTGAATACTTCATGAAGGAAAAGTTCGCAAAGCTTTATAGGAAGCTGATAAATAAGTCTTCCTATTCCAAGGTTGTCATAGTGAAGGATGTATTTTTCTTCGTCAAAAACCTTACCTACTTCAAGAGCAACCTGTGCTTCTTTATAGGCAGAGTTTAAAAGATTTATGTTTTCGGCAACAGTACTTACGCCCAAAAGAACACTCATCATTGTTTCAGAGTGTACTGTGTCCACAATCTGCTTTGCTAAGGCATCTATATATTCAGCATCCTGCTTTTCCTTAAGCTCTTTTATTAAAACGATATTGCTTGAGTCAATGTTGATAACAAAGTCCTTTTCCTTATCAGGGAACATATTACGAATAACTTCGTAAATACCGATTTCACCTTTTTTAAGAACCTTGATATAGAACACAACTCTTGCTGTGTCAACATCCACGTGAAGCTCTAAGGCCTTCTGATGAAGGTCGAAAGCAAGCATATTGTCAAATATGATATTCTGCATAAAGATTGTTTTATCATATTTCTCGTCATAATAACGACGGACATTATTTGCAGCGATAGCTACTGCGTTACAGCAATAACGCGCAACTTCATCTGTACCCTCAACATAAACAATATACTCAGGATATGGTCTTCCCTCAACAAGTCTTAAAGTATAACCTTCCCTAACAAATACCTTTTCTTCACTTGCTGAATCAATAAGTTCGCGGGCAAGCTCCTCTGAAATTTCAGGGCCGTTTGACGCCAAAACAAGTCCGGTTGCATCTGCAATACCAAACTTTTTCTGGAACACCTCTGACATTTGAGAAACAATATCCTGAAACGCTTTACTAATCATAGTTAAACTCCTCCACGAATAAACTAATATTCCTATACATTATAGCACATTTTTTTTCAAATGTATAGTTTTTTTTGTATATTTTTTTGAAAAGTTACAAATTTTTAATATTTTATCGGTTTTAATTTGTTTTTTACCTTTTTGTTTGACATAAGACCTGCTTTGTAATATAATTATTTAAAGAAAATTGTTTAATTAAGGAATTTGATATGAGAGAAATTTTGACAAAAGGTTTTGACCAGCTTGGAATCCCTGCTGACGAAAAACAGCTTTCACAGCTTATCCGCTATGCAGAGCTTTTGGTGGATTGGAATACAAAAATAAATCTCACCGCAATATGCGACCCAAAAGGTATTGCCGAAAAGCATTTTTTGGATAGCGCAACAGCACTTTTGACGGGATATGTAAAGGGAAAAGTAATTGATGTTGGAACAGGTGCAGGCTTCCCCGGTTTTGTTCTTAAGATTATGAAACCGGAAATTGAGCTTACGCTTTTGGATTCACTGCAAAAGCGTATAAACTTTTTAAAAACCGTAGGCGAAGATATTTTGGTTGATGCCGAATACATCCATTCCCGTGCCGAAGACGGCGGAAGAATGTATCGCGAAAAATACGATACCGTAGTTTCCCGTGCAGTTGCCAATATGACGGTTTTAGCAGAGCTATGCCTGCCGTTTTTAAAGGTTGGCGGATATTTCCTTGCCCTAAAAGGCCCGCTTGCTGATGAGGAACTTTCTGATGCCAAAAAGGCAATTCACATTCTGGGCGGCGAAGTTACCGACGTATTTTCCGCGAAAATACCCGAAACGGACCTTAACCACAAGATAATTATCGTAAAAAAAGTGCGACATACTCCGCAACAATATCCAAGAAAACCCGGAATTGCAACAAAAAATCCAATCGGGTCTTGTTATAATTTGAAGAAAAAGCCGACTAATTAAAAAAGTCGGCTTTTTTTGACGAACGAATTTTCTTTACTTCCCAAAAAACTATGCTAAAATTATCTTGAAGCGTAAATGAAATCACAGATTTTGACGCTCAAAACAGCCATAACATACTTCGTGATTTACTCCCATCGCGTTTATGTTATGACAAACCGTAAGGCGTCCATTCGTCTGACATTCTATGTATATGTGCATAAGCTCCCAATTATGTGCCATTTACTCCCCCTTATTTTTTCAGGCGGTCGCCTTACGGGCCTTCCATTTTATTTACACGAAAGGATAATTATTATGCAGGTTTTCAAATTAAAAGAAAAGGAATCAATGAAGGTTGTAAGTCTTCCTATCCATTC
>JAFUJN010000100.1 GCA_017468095.1 Clostridia bacterium | reverse complement strand
TCCAAAGGGAACGCTATAAGGAATTTGGCATATACGCAAATTCACAGCTGACTGCAGGAATGCTTCAGGAATTTTGCAGACTTGGAGAAACTGAGAACAACATCTTAAAAATGGCTTTTGATAAGCTTGGTCTATCTGCAAGAGCTCACTCAAGAATCTTAAAGGTTGCAAGAACCATAGCAGATTTGGCGGGAGATACTGACATAAATTCTGCCCATATTGCAGAAGCCATCCAGTACCGAAATTTAGACCGAAAATTTTTTGGCTAATTTTGAAAAAATATGTCGAAAAAGTCTTTAAAAATGTAATAAAGTATGATACAATATTAAATAGGATATATTTGATGTTTTTTATGCCTGAATAACCAAAAAGGGACACAAAAAACCCTTTACAAAGTACGGTATATATTTTATAATAAAAATGAAAACAAAGAAAAACCAAATAAAACAAAATTTATGGAGGCGTTCAAATGTATAAGTCAGATTTTGAAATCAGAAAAGAAATTTGCGAAATCGGTAGAAGAATTTATGTTGACGGTTTTGTTGCTGCAAACGACGGAAACATTTCAGTTAAGGTGGACGAGAATACATTCTTTACAACACCAACAGGCGTTTCAAAAGGATATATGACACCTGATATGATTTGTAAGGTTGACGGACAGGGAAACCTAAAGGAAGCAAACAAATGGAAGCCATCTTCAGAATTCAAGATGCACCTTAAGGTATATCAGGAAAGACCGGACGTAAACGCAGTTGTTCACGCACATCCACCGATTGCAACTTCATTTGCTATCGCAGGAATTGCGCTTGATAAGCTTATTATGCCGGAAGCTATCATCTTCCTTGGTGCTGTTCCAATCGCACAGTATGGAACACCATCAACAATGGAAATTCCTGAATCACTTCAGCCATACATACAGGATTATGATGCAATCCTTCTTGCAAATCACGGAGCACTTTCATTCGGATGCGACCTAAACACAGCATTCTTCAGAATGGAATCAACAGAATTCTATGCAAAGCTTCTTTACTATAGCACAATGCTTGGCGGTGCAAAGGAAATTCCTTGCGGCGAAGTTAAAAAGCTTATCGACCTTCGTAAACAGTTCAACGTTTCAGGAAGACACCCAATGGAAAAGCTTTGCCCGGGATGTTATGAAGACGGCAGCTGTGACTTAACACCAACAGAAGCAAACGAAAAGATTGGAGCAGAAAGCTCAGCTACATATCATGGCTTTAAGCCACTTGATTCGCAGCTTAAGTACTATGCTGAACACGGCGAAACAACCTCTAAGGCAAAGATTGATGACAAAAAGGTTGACGCAATAGTTGCCGAAGTTACAAAGAGAATTTTGGAACAGTACGGTAAATAATGGCAAGGACTTGCTTTTAAAATAGATAGGAAAGGATTTTATCTATGAACATCAATGAAAATGAAATTTCAAAGTTGGTAAAGAGTGTAATCCTTGAGATGACAGATGCAGGTGCACATCCGATGGCAGTAACCGGTGGTTCAAAAAAGCAAAAAGGCGTTTTTGATACTATGGAAGAAGCATTGGCTGAAGCAAACAAAGCATATACTCTTTTCAGACACTACAATAAAGAACAAAGAGAAAAAATTATTAAAAAGATAAGAGAACTGACAAGATCGGAAGAAGAAATAATGGCTGAAATGGCAGTTCGCGAAACAAAAATGGGTAATGTTTATCACAAGATCTTAAAGCATCACTTGGTTGCAGATAAAACACCTGGAACTGAAGACCTTGAGTGCAAGGCATTATCAGGTGACAGAGGTCTTACCTTGGTTGAGATGGCACCTTACGGAATTATCGGTGCAATCACTCCATCAACAAACCCAACCTGTACAGTAATCTGTAACAGTATCGGTATGCTTGCCGCAGGAAATGCGGTTGTATTTAACCCACATCCACATGCAAAAGAGTGTTCAGCATACGCTGTTGACCTTGTAAACCGCGCAGTGCTTGCTGCAGGTGGCCCTGAAAATATCGTTACAACAGTAAAGAATCCTACAATGGAAACTTCAAATATAATGGTTAACCATCCGTCAGTTAAAATGCTTGTTGCAACAGGCGGACCGGGCGTTGTAAAGATGCTGCTTTCAAGCGGTAAAAAGGCAATCGGCGCAGGTGCAGGTAACCCACCGGTTGTGGTAGACGATACTGCTGATATTGAAAAGGCAGGTAAGGATATCATCGCAGGATGTACATTCGATAACAACCTACCTTGTATCGCAGAAAAGGAATGCTTCGTTTTGGACAGCGTTGCTGACCAGCTTATTGATGCAATGAGAAGAAACGGTGCATATCTTTTAAGAAAAGACCAGATTCAAAAGCTTGAAGATACAGTTTTGGTAGACGTTCCGCCAAAGAACCCAGGTGATAAGCCAAGAAAGACTATCAATAAGAACTGGGTAGGCCGTGATGCAAGAAAGATTTTGGCTGCAATCGGCATTGATGTTGGTGACAATATCACTTGTATCATCTGTGAAACTGAATTTTCACACAACTTTGTTCAGGAAGAGCTTATGATGCCAATCCTTGCAATCGTAAGATGCCAGACCTTTGAACAGGCAGTTGATATGGCAGTTAAGGCTGAACACGGAAACAGACATACAGCACATCTTCATTCAAAGAATGTTGATCATATGACAGCTTATGCAAAAGCAATCTGTACTACAATTTTTGTAAAGAATGCTCCAAGCTATGCAGGTATCGGATTCAACAGTGAGGGTCATACAACCTTTACTATTGCAGGACCAACCGGCGAGGGTATTACTTCCGCAAGAAGCTTTACACGTCAGAGAAGATGTGTATTGGTAGACAGCTTGTCAATCATATAAGGAGGGATACCTATGCAGATAAATGAAAATGATATCGCAAAAATGGTACAGGCGGTTTTAGGCGAAATGACAGCTGAAAAAACTGAAGCTCCGGCGCCAGTTCCACAGCCACAGGCAGTACCTCAGGGCGATGGAAAGAAAATTCCTACTTACGCATCATTTATGGCAGGCGAACCAAAGCCGGCACCTGCTGTAAAACCAGCATCATCTGCATCATCAAGTGCTGCTGGTATGGCAAAGGTTGCAGTTTTAACTGCAAAGGAAAAGATTGAAATCAAAGAATATCCAATCCCTGAAATTGGCGATGACGATATCTTGGTTAAGGTTGAAGGTTGCGGAATTTGCGGAACTGACGGCCACGAATACAAAAACGACCCATTTGGTCTTATCCCGGTTGTTCTTGGACACGAGGGTACAGGCGAAATCGTAAAGATGGGTAAAAATGTTAAAAAGGATAGCGCAGGAAAGCCTTCGGCACTTGGCGATAAGGTTGTTACCTGTATGATCTTTAAGGATAATCCTGATATCACAATGTATGACCTGAATAAACAGAACGTTGGCGGTGCTGATGTTTACGGACTTCTTCCGGATGATGACATTCACCTAAACGGCTGGTTCTCAGATTACATAGTGGTTAGAGGCGGCTCAACAGTATTTAATGTTAGTGACTTGGATCTTGATTCAAGAATTCTAATTGAGCCATGTGCAGTTTTAATCCACGCAGTTGAGCGTGCTAAAACTACAGGAATTTTGAAATTCAACTCCCGTGTTGTTGTACAGGGTTGCGGACCTATCGGTCTTATCTGTATCGCAGTTCTTCGTACAATGGGTATTGAAAATATAGTTGCAGTTGACGGAAACGCTCAAAGACTTGACTTTGCAAAGAGAATGGGCGCTGACCATACTGTAAACTTCACAGAGCATAAGGGCATTGAAGCATTAGCTGACGCTGTTAAGGATGCATTCGGCGGATATCTTGCTGATTTTGCATTCCAGTGCACAGGCTCACCGGTTGCTCACTCAAACATCTATAAGTTCATAAGAGCCGGTGGCGGACTTTGTGAGCTTGGCTTCTTCATCAACGGTGGAGATGCTACAATTAACCCGCACTTTGACTTATGTGCAAAGGAAATCACACTTGTTGGCTCATGGGTATATACACTTCGTGATTACGCAACAACATTTGATTTCTTAAAGCGTGCAATTGCAATCGGATTACCGATTAAAGAACTTATCACTCATAAGTACGGACTTGATGATATTGCCGAAGCATTTAAGGCAAACATTGAACAAAGAGGTCTTAAGATTGCTTATGTTGATAAAGATTTAATATAAGTGAGGTAAGAAGTTATGCCGGACGCAATTGGAATAGTTGAGATGTATGGATATGTTGCGGCAATGAAGGCAGCAGATGCAGCGGCAAAAGCGGCTGATGTAAAGATAATCGCTATCGATACAAACCGACCTGCAAACCCGAAAGATCCGGTACCACTAATTGCGGTGGTAAAGATGCAAGGAACAGTATCAGCGGTTACAGCAGCAGTTGAAGCGGCAGCAGATATGGCAAACCAAGTTACCGGACTTATCCAGAAACACATAATAGCAAGACCGACTGATGACACACAAAAAATGGCGCTTCGCTCAAGTGTGGGAAAAGAAAAAGTTGGTCATATAAAAAATAACGCATAAAAAATAATAATTTTTCAAAGTGCAAAGCACGGAAAGGATTTTAAAATGGAAGCATTAGGAATGATTGAAACAAGAGGACTTACAGCATCAATAGAAGCAGCAGATGCTATGACAAAGGCAGCACACGTAACTTTAGTTGGAACAGAAAAGATCGGTTCAGGTCTTGTATCTGTTATCGTTAGAGGTGACGTTGGAGCAGTTAAGGCAGCAGTTGAAGCAGGCGCTCAGGCTGCATCAAGACTTGGTGAGCTTGTTGCTCAGCACGTAATTCCTCGTCCAAACAGCGACGTTGAAAAAATTCTACCTACTCTTTAATCTTACATAGGAAGGGACTTTAATTATGGAGTTTTCTCTTGGATTAGTTGAGGTCTCAGCACTCGGCAACGCAATAATGATGCTGGATGAGATGCTCAAGGTTGCGGATGTTGAATTTATCGGCGTGGAGAGAAAGTTAGGTGGAGCTTTAGTAACTGTTGTGGTTCGCGGAAGCGTATCAGCGGTTAACGCATCAGTTGAAGCAGGAAGACGTTTTGCAGAAAATGCAGGAGTTTTAAAGGCGGCAGAAGTTATTGCCCGTCCTCATTCTGAGATTTTGAAGTTCTTGAACTTACCTCAAGATGAGAAGAAAGAAGCTCCAAAGCCGGAAAAGCCTGTAAAGGTTGAACCAAAAGAAGAGCCTGTAGTAAAGGCAGAAAAACCTGCTGAAAAGAAAGTGGCAAAGCCAAAGGCTAACACAACAAAAACAGCGCCGAAAACAACAAAAACGGCAACAAAAACAGCGAAATCTAAAGCCAAAAAGGCTTAAGATATAAAAACGTCCTTATAGGACAAAAAACAAATAAGTTAAATAGAGCTATAAGCTCAGAAAGTAGAGGTAATTAAAATGGCAGTAGAAGCATTGGGAATGGTTGAAACAAGAGGTTTAGTAGCTGCAATCGAAGCTGCTGACGCGATGGTTAAGGCTGCAAACGTACAGCTTATCGGAACTGAAAGAATCGGTTCAGGTCTTGTAACTGTTATGGTTCGTGGCGATGTTGGTGCAGTTCAGGCTGCTACAGATGCAGGCGCTGCAGCTGGTTCAAAGCTTGGCGAATTAGTATCTGTTCACGTAATTCCACGTCCACACGGCGATGTTGAAAAGATTTTGCCAGCTTTAAAGTAATTACATAAGTTACTTTAAAAACATTACACTTGCCAGTTTATAAAGGGCGGTCTTTGGCCGCCCCTGGATTAGTGTTACCAAAATTTCCAAAAAAGTTAATCCTTATCTTGAAAAAGGAGCAAAAAAATGTTTGACAATAATCTGATTGATTTGATTACAAAGAATGTAATTGACAATTTAAATAAAGAAAGCTTAAATCAAAATAATGATGCAGAAATCAAAATAGGCGTTTCTGCAAGACACGTTCACCTGTCAGAAGCCGATATCGAAACCTTGTTTGGAAAAGGATATCAGCTCAAAATTAAGAAGTATCTTATGGGTGACCAGTTTGCAGCAGAGGAATGCGTTACTATCGTAAGCCCATATCTTCGCTCAATCGAGGGCGTGAGAGTGCTTGGTCCTGCAAGAAAAAGATCACAGGTTGAAATTTCAAGAACCGATACCTTTAAGCTAAAGATAAGCCCGCCGGTAAGACCATCAGGCGAGCTTGATGGAAGTGCGCCAATCGCTATTGTTGGCCCAAAAGGCAGCGTATTTTTGAATGAAGGCGCAATCATTGCAAATCGTCACATTCACTTCTCACCTGAAGATGCTGCAAAATACGGCATTAAGGACAATGATTTGGTGGATGTTGAAATTGCAAGTCAGAAGCCTACACGTTACTATGACGTTCAGGTAAGAGTATCAAAGGATTTTGATACCGAAATGCATATTGATACTGACGATGCAAATGCCGCAGGAATTAAATCCGGAGAAATCGTTACTATTTTGAGATAGTAAACGGTATTCTTTGAAATTGAATTTGAAAGCAATTTAGTTTATATATTATTTTAAATTAGGAGAACTGCTATGATATTGGCCAAAGTAAAAGGAAGCATTGTTTCCACTGTAAAAAATGAAAAATTAGTAGGCTATAAGTTTATGATAGTTGAAACTATCGAAAACGGTAAGCTTACAGGCGACCATTTGATTGCCGTTGACGGTGTCGGGGCCGGTATCGGTGAAGAAGTGCTTATTTCTACAGGTAGCGGTGCAAGACTTGCTCTTGACAGAACTGATGCACCTGTTGATGCGGCAATAGTTGGTATTGTTGATAAAAACCAGTAATTCAGGGGGAATGACAAGTGGAGTTTGAAAAACTTTCCGAACTTGTTTTTAATGCCGGAATCGTTGGTGCCGGTGGTGCCGGATTCCCAACTCATAAAAAGCTTGCAAAAGGCGTTAAGCAGATTGTGGTAAATGCCGCAGAATGTGAACCTTTGATGATGGTTGACCATCACGTTTTGGCAAAACATTTTGGAAGCGTGGTAAAGGCTTTAAACCTGCTTATTGACGTACTTGGCGCAGAAGAGGCAATAATTGGTATTAAAGGCAAGAATATGCATCTTCTCGACAAGAGAATTGTAGATGAAATCAAGGGAACAAAAGTGAAAATTCACGAAATCCCTGACATATACCCTGCCGGTGACGAAGTGGTTTTGGTTTACGAAACTACCGGTAAAATCATTCCGGAGGGAAGCATACCGCTAATGGTAGGCGTTATCGTTTTAAATGCTGAAACTTTATATAACATATATAGTGCAGTGGAAAAAGGCGAGAACGTTACAAGAAAATATGTTTCAATCGGCGGAGATGTTGAGCGTGACGTAGTTGTTCGTGCACCGATTGGAATTACAATAAGAGAACTTTTAGAAGATGCAGGCTATACAAATCTTGAGGGCAAGGCCGTAATAAACGGCGGACCTATGATGGGTAAGCTTGTAGATATTGATACTGATGTTGTTACTAAAACAACAAAAGGCGTATTGGTTTTCCCTGAAACCCATTCGGTAATCCAGAGAAGACGTATGCCGATGTCTATGACATTAAAGAGAGCATCTGCCGCTTGCTGTAACTGCAGTATGTGTTCAGATGTTTGCCCAAGATACCTTTTGGGTTATAACTTAAGGGTTGACAAAACTCTTCGTGCGGCTTCTCATGGGGAAGTGCAGAATGCCGAAAACTTTACACAGGCAGCACTTTGTTGCGGTTGCGGTGTTTGTACCGTTATCGGTTGTCAGCAGATGTTAAATCCGCAGGCGATTTCTATGGAAGTTAAAGGCGAGCTTGCAAGACAAGGCTACCGCCGTGAAAACAACAAAGCACCTCAGGAAGTAAGAAAAGAGCGTGCAGGACGCCTTGTTTCATCAGATGTTTTGATTGATAAGCTTGGAATCAGACGCTTTGTGAAGACAACAGCAGCAAGGGAAGATTTTGATTTTGACCCGAGAATAGTTTATATTCCGCTTTCACAGCACGTTGGAAAACCTGCCACACCAACTGTAAAAGAGGGTGACAAGGTTAAGGTTAGCGATGTTATAGCGGTGACAGACGCAACTGCGCTTGGCACAACAATGCATGCAAGTATCAGCGGAACAGTTAAGAAAGTTACAGACAAGTATGTCGTAATTGAAAGGTAGAGATAAATGAAGGCAATAGGACTTGTAGAAGTTAAAAGCGTAGCAAAGGGAATAAAGGTAACCGATGAAATGCTTAAAAGTGCAGGGGTTTTCCTTATTCAGTCGGGTAGCGTTTGCCCGGGAAAATTTGTTACTATAGTAGGCGGAAGTCTTTCCAGCATACAGGCATCCGTTGACCGTGCAGCAAGTGTTGCAGAAGACTCACTTATTGATAAGTTTGTAATCGGCAGACTTGGGGAAAAGGTCTTCGAGGCTATGTGCGGAACTGCAAATGTTAAAGAACGCAAAGCTCTTGGCGTTGTTGAAACATTTACGGCAGCAAGTGCAATTTTGGCAGCAGATGCAGCGGTTAAAGCGGCAAATGTATCGCTTATAGAAGTGCGAGTTGCACGTGGTATGGGCGGTAAGTGCTTTGTTACCATGACAGGCGAAGTTTCTGACGTGAAAGCGGCGGTTGAAGCAGGCGCAAGAATTGCGGCAAAGGATGGAGTGTTAATCGGCACAGAAGTTATTGCAAATCCGCATCCTGAACTATGGGAAGCTATATTATAGGGGATGTTAAAATCGTCTGGAACGAAAAGGAAAAAATATAGAAGATATCGTATGCGATATCTTCTTTTTTTGCCTTTTCTATGCACAAAACGAACCACTCGGCGTACACGCGTACGCCGTCGGGTACCTTGCAGTTCGTTTCGTGCATTCCAAACAATTTTTCCTATCCCTTGGAAGTGAAAGTGTATTAAAAAAGTAACTCTTTTCACAATAGGATTTTTTTCGATAAGCTATAAATGGTAAGAAACAATCTCTTTTTTTATATTTTAAAGGAAATAATCCTTTGAAAAAAATCCAATGCAAATTAGAAATATGCACAATATTTAAGGCGAGTTGTCAAATACTTCAAAACCAAAGGGTTTGAAGATTTGATACTGTTTGAAGCCACAGCACCACGGGTTACCAAGGGTGTCCCTTGGCGACTTTTCGTACTTTTGGTCGGTCAAAAGTACATCCAAGACAACAAAAAAAGCCACCTGTTTTTCAACAAGTGGCTCTCACATCCCATATTATCTCTTAATTTTCTTTGTTGTAGTCTTTTCAAATTCAGTATCACGGAATTTAACTGTGTGAATTCTCTTATACTGTGCGATTGTTGGGTTTAAAACGTTCTTAATATCGTTTTCAATCTTTTCCTTATCTGCATCTTCTTCAGCGAAAATTTCTGCAGTAATCAAGCTGTCCTTTGCATAAACCACAACTTCTGCGACTCCTGCAACGTTCTTACCGATTAGATATTCAAGCTCTTCTGGGTAAACATTCTTACCGTTTTCAAGGATGATAAGGTTCTTTTTACGGCCTGTGATGTAAATGAAGTTATCTTCGTCAACCTTACCGATATCGCCTGTGTTAAACCAGCCATCTTCTGTGAATGCAGCGGCGTTTGCTTCAGGGTTTTCATAGTAACCCATCATTACGATATCACCCTTAACGCAGATTTCGCCTTCGCCATCTTCGTTATTGTTGATTGTCTTTGCCTGAACTGTGTTAATAACCTGACCAACACTACCCATCTTGCTCCAGCAATGTCTGTTAATTGAAACGATAGGTGAGCATTCTGAAATACCGTAACCGTTGATAACCTGAACGCCGATGTCGTCAAAGCCTTTTATAAGCTCGTCAGGCATTGGTGCACCACCTGCGATGATCATTTCAAGGTTTCCGCCAAATGCATCAAGTACGCTCTTAAATAGCTTTCTTCTTAGATCAATACCAACCTTACGAAGTGCGTTTGAAACCTTAATCATAACCTTTAAAAGCTTATCCTTACCGCTCTTCTTAGCGTTCTTCCAGATGCCCTTGTAGAAGCTTTCAACAAATAGCGGAACAACTGAAATATGACCAGGCTTTGCAATGTTAATATCAGCAAGAACATATTTAAGACCTGCATTGATGTAAACTGTAACGCCTGAATGAATCTGGCAAAGTACACAAGCCATCATACCAAATGTGTGGTTAAATGGAAGAACAGCCAAAGTGCTAAGTGGCTTTTCTGGTGTACCAACAGGGAACTTTAGAGTTTCCATTGCACGAATCATATTGCAAACAAGGTTTCTCTGGCAAAGCATAACGCCCTTTGGATTACCTGTTGTACCTGATGTATAAATAATTGAGCAGCATTTTTCAACGTCAATTTCGTGAGCTGCAAATTCTGATGTATCTTCTGCACCTTTTTCACAAGCAGTTGCAAAATCGTCAAGGCACAAGCTGGCTTTAATTTCGCCTTCTTCAAATTCGTCTAAAAGAGCAGCCTTTTTCTTTGAGTGAACTATCATTTCAGCACCGCAGGCACGAACTAAAACAGCTGCTTCTGCTGGCTTCAATTCCTTATCAAGCGGAACGATTGTGTTGCCACCGCAAACTGCGGCAAGGTAAGTAACAACCCACTCATAGCTGTTTTCGGAATAAAGTATGATTTTTGCATCCTTCATACCGATTGAGTAGAAATAGCTACCAAGTGCAAATACGTCTTTTTCAAGCTGGATATAAGATTTTGAAATCTTTCCATCTTTACTTGCGTATTCAAAAGCAGGCTTTTCACCAAACTTCTTGCTGTTGTGCACAACCATTTCCTTAAGGTCGCGTACAATGTCAATTTTGTTGTAAGCTAAATTCTTTTTCATAACAAATCTCCTATTAAATTTATTCTTCACCAGACATCTTTGATGCCTGGTCAGCAGTGATTAAAGCATCAATCAACTCATCAAGAGTGCCGTTTAGAATCTGCTCAAGCTTATAGAGAGTAAGATTGATTCTGTGGTCGGTTACACGGCTTTGAGGGAAGTTATAAGTACGGATACGTTCACTTCTGTCGCCTGAACCGATTTGTGATTTTCTTGCATCTGCAATTTCTGAGTGACGCTTTGCTTCCATAACTTCATAGATTCTGGAGCGCAAAATCTTCATTGCCTTATCCTTATTCTTAAACTGTGACTTTTCATCCTGACAGGAAACCACAATACCTGTCGGCAGGTGAGTAATTCTCACAGCCGAGTCGGTAGTGTTAACGCATTGTCCACCAGGACCGCCTGCACGGAATACGTCAATTCTAAGGTCATTTTGGTTTATATCAACTTCCACTTCTTCAACTTCCGGTAAAACAGCAACCGTTGCGGCAGATGTTTGAATACGCCCTTGGGATTCTGTTTCCGGAACACGCTGAACACGGTGAACGCCACTTTCAAATTTAAATCTGGAATATGCACCTTGGCCTGAAACAGAGAAAGTAACTTCCTTGTATCCGCCAATGTCAGTAGGGTTAGAAGATAAGATTTCTGTCTTCCATTGTCTACCTTCTGCATACATGGTATACATACGGAATAGGTCTGCTGCAAAAAGTGCTGCTTCTTCGCCACCTGTTCCGCCACGAATTTCTATAATAACGTTTTTGTCATCATTAGGGTCTTTAGGAAGAAGTAGAATTTTAAGTTCATCTGATACAGATTCAATGTTGTCTTCTGCTTCTGAAAGCTCCATTTTTGCAAGTTCTTCAAGCTCTTTATCACCTGATGATAAAATCTCTTTACATTCTGCGATTGTTGCCTTTAAGGCTTTGTATTCGCGATATTTATCAATGATAGGCGATAGGTCAGAATTTTCCTTGCAATATTTCTTAAACTCCTCTTGGTCGCTTACAATATCCGGATCGGATAGCTTCTGGTTTACAAGCTCAAAGCGTTCCTCCAAGGCTTCTAATTTATCGAACATATATATCTCCTTACAATGGTTATGATTTGCAACTCAATATAATGTAGTATCAAATACTATATTACCACATTTTGCTGATTTTGTCAATACTAAGCAAGAGAGTCGGGGAACCCCCGACACTCTTTAAAATTTACGCAAGTCTGATAGTCTTTATAACCTGTGCTTCAAGTGGAGCATCGCCCCTATCTGTTGCACAGTTTGCAATCTTGTCAACAGCTTCAATTCCGTCTGTAACCTTACCAAATGCAGCATACTGACCGTCTAGGTGCGGTGCATCTTCGTGCATAATGAAGAACTGGCTTGATGCAGAGTTAGGGAACATTGTTCTTGCCATTGAAAGAACGCCACGAGTGTGCTTTAGGTTATTTGTAACACCATTAGCAGTAAACTCGCCCTTAATTGAAGCAGCATCCTTGTGATTGCCGTTTACGTCATAGCCACCGCCCTGAATCATAAATCCACGGATAACACGGTGGAAGATAAGACCGTCAAAGAAGTTTTCGTTTATAAGCTTTACAAAGTTTTCAACTGTGATAGGTGCAACGTCTGGGTAAAGCTCTGCTTTAATAACGTCGCCACACATCATTTCGATTTCGATATTCATAGTTTTTGCTCCTTATTCAATTATGTCAATAGTTTCGATTACGATAGGCTCAGCCGGAACATCGGTCATCTGCTGTGGATATTCCATACCCTGATACAAAACTGTGCCTGTAACAGCAGTTGTTTCTACGCCTGCAATTTCGTCTACCACTTCAAGACCTTCTGTAATCTTACCGAATGCGGCATATTCGCCGTCTAAATGCGGAGAATCCTGATGCATAATGAAGAACTGGCTTGATGCAGAGTCAGGAACCTGTGTTCTTGCCATTGAAAGAACGCCACGAGTGTGCTTTAGGTTATTTTCAACGCCATTTGAAGTAAACTCGCCCTTGATTGATGCGGTTTCCTTTGAGTTAAGGTTGCCTTCATAAAATGTTTCGTCATAGCCACCGCCCTGAATCATAAAGCCTTCAATAACGCGATGGAAAATAAGACCGTTAAAGAAATCCTGTTCAATAAGGCCTACAAAATTCTCAACAGAGATTGGCGCAATATCAGGATAAAGCTCACCGGTCATCTGTCTTCCGTCTGTAAGTTTAATTGCGATTTTTATAGGTTCTTCTGCCTTTTGAGTTGAACAGCCTGCTACCCCTAAAAGAGATAGGGATAGGGCCAATGCTAATATTTTCTTAATTTTCATTTTCTTCACCACTTTCTACTGTTTCGTCCTCTTCAATGTGAGGTGTAACTGCGATTGAGGCTGCATTTACGCCGTCAGTAAGTCGCATTACGCGAACACCTTGAGTTTGTCTGCCAAATGTACTGATTTCAGCTGTGTGAGTTCTTATGATAACACCCTCTGAAGTAATCATCATAACGTCATCATCGTCTGAAACAGCAGCCATACCGATAACAGGACCGGTTTTTTCTGTAAGTTTGTAGTTGAATACACCCATACCACCACGGGATTGAATCTTGTACTCGCCAAATTCTGTCTTCTTGCCGTAGCCGTTTTCAGTTATTGTAAGAAGCTGAGTACCATCCAAAACCTTAACAGCAGAAACAACATAGTCGTCTTTCTTTAGGCGGATACCGCGCACACCGTGAGCAGTTCTTCCCATTGGACGAACATCGGTTGCTTCAAAGCGGATTGCCATACCATTTCTTGTTCCGATCATAACTTCGCTGCCGTCGTCGGTAATCAAAGCGTTGATAAGCTCGTCGCCTTCAGCAATTTCAATAGCACGAAGACCGTTTGAACGGATTTTTGAGTATGCCATAAGGTCGGTCTTTTTAACAGTACCGTCCTTTGTAACAAATGTCAGGTAATGACCCTCTTCAAAGGATTCAACAGGAATCATTGCTGTAATCTTTTCGTCAGGGTCAAGTGGCAATAGGTTAACAATAGCAGTACCCTTTGCCTGACGGCCGGCTTCAGGAATCTGGTAGCCCTTTAGCTGATAAACAACACCGCGGTTTGTGAAGAACAGGATATAGTTATGAGTTGAAGTTGTGAACAAGTGTTCAACAAAGTCTTCTTCACGGGTTGCCATACCTGAAATACCACGTCCACCTCTGTGCTGTGATTTATAAGTATCAACAGGAACACGCTTGGTGTAACCGGTGTGAGTTAAAGTAATAACAACGTCTTCTTCTTCGATAAGGTCTTCGTCTTCCAAATCGATTGAAGATGCTGAAATTTCTGTACGTCTTTCGTCACCATACTTAGCCTTTAGCTTCAATAGGTCTTCCTTAATGATTTCCAAAATCTTTTCTTCGTGAGCCAAAATATCGCGAAGCTCTGCAATCTTTTCTGTAACCTGTGCGTACTCTGCTTCAATCTTGTCACGTTCCATACCTGATAGACGTCCTAACTGCATCTGAACAATGGCAGTTGACTGAATTTCAGAAAGGCCAAAGGCTTCCTGTAAGCTGAGCTTTGCGTCGGCAATAGATGCAGATTTACGGATTATAGCAATAACCTCGTCAATATTTTCAACAACAAGCTTGTAGCCTTCAAGTAAGTGAAGTCTTTCTTCAGCTTTCTGTAGGTCAAAGCTTGTACGACGACGGATAACATCTTCCTGATGGTGAATGTATGCGTCAATCATCTGGCGAAGATTCAGGATTTTTGGTTCCTTGTCAACAAGTGCAAGCATAATTGTACCGAAAGTTTCCTGCATCTGTGTAAACTTGTAAAGGTTATTTAGAACAACGTTTGCATTTGCATCACGTTTAATATCAATAATAAAGTGAATGTTTTCGTCAGATTCGTCACGGGTTGATGCGATACCGTCAATCTTACCGTCACGCATAAGCTCGTTGATGTGCTTTTCAAGACGAGCCTTGTTAACCTGATAAGGAAGCTCTGACACAACAATTCTCTGTCTGCCGTTTGAAAGCTCTTCGATTTCGGCTTTAGCGCGAACAATAATTCTGCCACGGCCAGTTGTGTATGCCTTACGGATACCGCTTCTTCCCATAATAACACCGCCAGTTGGGAAGTCCGGACCTTGGATGTAGTTCTGCATAAGCTCTTCAATGGTAATCATCGGGTCGTCTATGCAAGCGATGATACCATCAATAGTTTCGCTTAAGTTATGTGGCGGGATATTGGTTGCCATACCAACGGCGATACCTGATGAGCCGTTAACCAAAAGGTTTGGAAAACGTGACGGCAAAACGTCAGGCTCCAAAAGCTTATCGTCGTAGTTTGGAACGAAGTCAACAGTCTGTCTTTCAATATCGGACAGCATTTCAGCTGCCAGCTTGGACATTTTTGCTTCTGTATAACGGTAAGCAGCAGGCGGGTCGCCGTCTATTGAACCGAAGTTACCTTTACCCTGAACAAGAGGGTAACGAAGCGAGAAATCCTGTCCCAAACGAACCATTGCATCGTAAACTGAAGCGTCACCGTGTGGGTGATATTTACCAAGAACGTCACCGACAGTTGCCGCGGACTTTCTGAAGTCTGCTTCATACAAAAGTCCGGATTCATACATATCGTATAGGATACGTCTGTGAACAGGCTTTAAACCGTCACGAACATCCGGAAGTGCACGGGCAACGATAACGCTCATGGCATAGTCGATATAGGACTTTTTCATTTCATTGTTAAGCTCAACGTCAACTATTTTTTGGTTGGCGATGGCTTCCATATCAAGCTCTTTTTCAACAAATTTTTTAGCCACTTTTAATTTCCTCCAATCGGAAAATTTAATCCTTTTTTTTACTCTTTAATTATACCACAAAACCGTGGAAAAAGCAAGGAAAATAAAGGGCTAAAATAAAGAAAAATGCCACCAGAAGCTCAAAATTG
>JAFUJN010000099.1 GCA_017468095.1 Clostridia bacterium | reverse complement strand
CACCAAAGGTGAAGTCTTTTCCCGTAGGGTAATATACAATATCATTCGCCTTGTAAACCGGCGCTGTTTCATCATTTGAAACTTCCGCTCCGTTTACTGTTATCATTTCGTCGCTAAGTACAATTTCGGTTGCATCTTTCGATATTTCACGATATGCCATTGTATTTTCTATTTGAAAATTGCAGGCTGAAACAAGCATTATTGTCGCCAACATAAATGACAATTTTTTCATATCCATCTCTCCTTTTCAAATATAGTATATAACAATAATATTGCTAAAAAAAGAATAAATTGTAAATAATCTTTGAATTTAAAAAGCAGGCAAAAAAAGCCTGCTCTTTTGTTATTCGATTGTTATGGTATGTACCCTCTTGAATGTGTTTTCAGGCGCAATCTTATTTATACCTTTCTTTTCGGTAATGTCGTAAGAAGAACCCTCAAAATCAGGAATACCACACCAAGGTTCAAGACAAAGATAACCGGAATTTTTGCCCGGTTTTGTCCATACAAACATATAGTCAAAGCCGTCAAAATCAACGGTAATCTTTTTGCTTCCGTCGTTCTTGCAAAGTGATACTACCCTTGATTTTAGGTTAAGTAACGTTATAGCGTCTATGTCAAAATATTCGCACTTTAGCGGAAGCTCGTCTATATTCTCGCCAAGCACTGTATATTCTTCTGTTAAAAGCGGTCCGTTTAAGATGTTATGAGTAAGTCTTTCTTTCTTTTCAAACTTTAAGTAGTATTCTTCTACACCCTCAGGAGTTGCGTATGCTTCGTGAGCTCCTATTGAGAAGTACATATCTTCCTTTGATTTATTTGTAACGTCATATCCAACCTTAATTGAATTTCCAATCAATGTGTAGCTTATTCTAAGCTCAAAATCAAATGGATATCCTTTCTTTGTTTCTTCTGATGATGCAAGAAGAAATACCGCACTATCTGCTTCTACAGTTTCTGCCAAAAACTCGCTCTTTCTTCCAAAACCGTGCTTTGGAAGTGTGTATTCCTTGCCGTTTAAGGTGTATTTATCATCCTTTAATCCACCGCAGATTGGGAACAGAACAGGTGCTCTGCCTGACCAAACTGCAGGGTCGCCATGCCAAAGATATTCTTCGCCTTTACATTTTACAGACTGAAGCTCCGCTCCAAGAGTTGATATTTCTACTGTAAGTTGGTCGTTTTTAATTGTTATAATTGACATTTTTTATCTCCTTTTATCAGCAAATAAAATCAATGCAAGATCTTGAACTAGTAAATGGTCTTACCTTTGTGTCTGCAACTTTAACGTGTGCAGGGTGAACCGCATATCCCTTTAGTGCATCTTCGCTCTCAAGTACAGAATAAAGCATAACATCCACATTTGAAGAATCAAGCTTTTCTATCTGCACTTCTATTTCCAAAAGTCCCGGAACTACGTCTTTTAGCGCTTCAAGACTTTCTTTCATTTCTTTTTTCACCTGATCGTTATTGAACTCGTCTTTTAATGTCCACAAAATAATATGTTTTACCATTTTTAACACTCCTTAATTTTTCTTTTCCCTTGAAAATCCAATGAATATTAGTGAGCTTATCAAAAGGAAATATGGATAGAACAGCTTTGGAATAATATCAAGAGCTGAAATCCCGCCACCAAGCTCGGATACCGCTGAAATTGCTACAAGCATCTGTGCGCCATAAGGCAGAATTGCCTGCACAATGCATGAGGATGTATCAAGAATTGATGCGGCTTTTTTATTTGATATTCCGTAATCCTTAGCTATTTCCTTTGCGATAGGGTTTGCCATAACTATTGCCACAGTATTGTTTGCTGTTGCAATATCAAGCACTCCAACCAATGCGCCCATACCAATCTGTCCGCCTTTTTTGCCACGGAATACTTTCTTTATTCCGGAAAGTAGTGCATCAAATCCGCCGTATTCGCGAATTAAAGCACAGATGGCAGAAACCAGAATAGTTACAACAATAGTTTCAAACATTCCTGCTGCACCGCCGCCCATATTTGAAAGCAGGTCAGTTGCGGCAACGCTTCCTGTTAAAAGCATTATCAATGCTCCAGAAATTATACCTATTAAAAGCACCAAGAAAACATTTATTCCGCAAATTCCGCCGATTAAAACCAACAGATACGGAATTATTTGAACAAGGTTATAGTCATTTTCAACTGTTCCGGAAATTTCGCTTGCAAGTGACATTACTAAAACCACAATAATAGTGGCTATAGCTGCCGGTAAGGCGATAAAGAAGTTCTCCTTGAACTTATCTCGCATCTGGCATCCCTGACCGTTACAAGCAGCAATCGTTGTGTCTGAAATAAAGGACAGGTTATCGCCGAACATTGAACCGCCTACAATCGTTCCTACACAAAGCGACATATCAAAGCCTGATGCTCTTGAAACTGCAACGGCGATTGGGGTTAGAAGTGTTATTGTTCCAACTGATGTTCCCATTGCAAGTGAAACAAAACAGCTTACCACAAAAAGCACCATTACTGCAAACTGTGCTGGGATTATTGAAAGCATAAAGTATGCAACGCTCTCTGCACTTTCTCTTCCTACAACGCCGACGAAAATTCCGGCTTCCAAGAAAATAAGAATCATTGTGAAAATGTTCTTATCCCCTACGCCTTTTCCCATAAGCTCAAGCTTTTTGTCAAAGTTAAGCGACTTGTTCTGCAGGCAGGCAACCAAAAGAGCCACTAAAAATGCTACAACAATCGGGATATTATAAAATCCCATAGGTATTTTTAGTGCATACTCAAAAATAATACCCAGCCCTAAATATAAAACCAGAAATACGCCTATAGGCAAAAGTGCCTTTACATTTCCTTTTTGCATAGCTTATACCTTTCCTTAATCGATTACTTCAATAACCATATCGTCTGCAATTTCTTCGTTACTGATAAATAGTGTTTTGTAACCTGAAATTTCATCAATATATGTTTCTTTTTCTATGCCGTTAACGAAGTATTTTCTTTCACCTGCTTTTTTGTTATTGTAGATAAACTTTGCCTTTTTGCCTTTAAAGTATGTTT
>JAFUJN010000098.1 GCA_017468095.1 Clostridia bacterium | reverse complement strand
TTGGTTGCAGTAACAAAAACACACCCTGCCGAAATGATAAACGAAGCAATCCGAAACGGTGTTACCGATATCGGAGAGAATAAAGTTCAGGAGATAATGGATAAGTACGATAAGGTGGACCCTGTAAGGTGGCACTTAATCGGGCATCTGCAGACAAATAAGGTAAAATACATCATTGACAAGGTGTATATGATACATTCTGTTGACTCTATACAACTTATGGACGAGATTGAGCGTCAGGCAGAGAAAAAGGGCGTCAGCGAGATTAAAATTCTTATACAGGTGAACATAACCGGCGAAGAAACAAAGTTCGGAATTGACGAAAATCAAATAGACGAAATGCTACAGCACGCGAAGGATTTGAAGCACGTAAAAGTTTGCGGATTTACGACAATTTTAGCGAAATTTGACAGCGAGCTTTCAAATAGATTACATTTTCGTGACATAAAGCAAAAATTTATTGACATATCACTAAATAAATATGATAATGTTACTATGAAATTTCTATCTATGGGAATGAGCGGAGACTATGAAATTGCCATAGAAGAGGGCTCAAATATGGTACGTGTGGGAACGGCTATATTCGGCCATAGAGATTACTCGGTACAAAGTTAAGTGTTATTTGGAGGAGATTTATATGGGATTTGTAGATGCTGTTAAAGATTTTGTAGGCTTCGGCGATATTGATTACGAAGAAGAAATGGAATTTGAAGAATATGAGGAGCCTGTAGAAGAACGCGCACCGCTATTCTCAAGAAAAAATAAGGTTGTTGCTTTAGATAGAGCTTCAATGCAGCCAAGTATTGTAGTTGTAAAGCCAAGATGCTTTAACAATTCAACTGAAGTAGCAGACCAGATTAAGCAGAGACGTCCTGTTATTTTGGATGTAGGAAATCTTGACCCTGAAGAAGCAAGAAGAGTTGTTGATTTCATCGCTGGTACAGTTTACGGCCTAAACGGTGACATTCAGAAGGTATCAGGAGGCATCTTTATTGCAACTCCGGCAGCTTATGAAATCTCAGGCGAATTTTTAAAGGATAAATCTGGAGCCGGCTTTGACTGGAGTATGTTTAAATAATACATTAAGTAAGGCGGAGATTTATCCGCCTTATTCTTGTTTTATGGAAAAAATATGAGTGATGATATTTTCATAAAGAAAATTTATGACGTTATAAGGCTTTCGGAAAAGTATCATACCCCGAAATTCTCAAAGTTTTTAGACGAAACCCAGCAGGCAGAAATCAAAAACGAAGGAATCTTAGAGGGTATAACCTTCGGTGGTTATGAGAATGCCGAAAGAAAGATTTTCGGGGCGTTCCCTGATTGGCAGGAGCCGTCTTTTGAAGATTTCCCGATAGCCGTACTTAAGATTACTAAAAAATACGAAAAAGAGCTGAACCACAGGCACTATCTTGGAACCATACTTTCTCTTGGGATTGAGAGAAATAAAATAGGCGACATTTTGCCGGATGAAAATGGAGCAACCGTTTTTGTTTTGGAAGATATTGCCGGATTTATTAAAGAGAATATTACGAAAATCGCAGGCTGCGGAGTAGAGATAGACATTTGTGATTTTGGGAGCGTAAAAATTCCGGAAAAGCGATTTGAACTAATAGATATAGTGGCGGCATCATTAAGACTTGATGCCTGCCTTGGCGCAATTTTGAAAATAAGCCGTAAGGATGCCAAAAATCTTGCTATTTCTGAAAAAGTTTCGGTAAATCATCTTGAAGCAAAAAGCGAAGATGTGAAACTCGGTGTGGGAGACCTTTTATCAATAAGGGGATTTGGAAGAGTTGAAATTTTGGAAATAGGCGGCAAAACCAGAAGTGACAGAGTTCATATTACAGTGAAAAAATTTATTTAGGAGGGCGAATTTATGTTAACACCAATGGACATTCAAAGACAGGATTTTGAAGTTAGGCTAAGAGGTTATAATGCAAACGAGGTTGATGACTTTTTAGACTTGGTTGGCAAGGACTATGAAAAGCTATATAAGGAAAATGCAGAACTTCGTGAACAGGTAAAGCAACTTGATAAATCCATTGAACAATACAGAGCAATGGAGGAAACACTTCAAAAGTCAATCGTTCTTGCACAGACAGCAGCAGAAGACATTAAGAAGAATGCAGCAGAAAAAGCAGATGTTATCATGAACGAAGCCCAGACAAAATCAGAAAATATGTATCGTCAGCTTGACAGTGAAATCCAGTCAAAGCGTAACGAACTGGCAAGCGTTCAGGCAGAAGTTACAGGATATAAGTCAAGAATTAAAGGAATTTGCTCCGGACTACTTGAAATGTTGGATAAATTAGAGTAAAATAATAGGGATAGCGGATGTTATCCCTTAATTTTATTTAGAGAAAGGATAAAAAATATGTGCGAAAATTGTAAGGACTACACAACATCAGTCAATCTTCCACAAACAGATTTCCCAATGCGTGGTAATCTTCCAGAAAGAGAGCCTGAAACAATGGCATACTGGGAAGAGATTGATTTATATAATAAGCTGAAAGAGAAAAATAAGGGCAAGACCCCATTTATTCTTCACGATGGACCACCGTATGCAAACGGCGATATCCATATGGGTCACGCTTTAAATAAAATTCTTAAGGACATTATTGTGAGATATAAGTCTATGCAGGGCTTTTATTCACCATACGTTCCTGGTTGGGATACTCACGGTCTTCCAATCGAACAGCAGGCAATTAAAAAGCTTGGTATCAACCGTCACGAAGCAGGCCCTGTGAAATTCAGACAGGCGTGCCGTGAATTTGCGTGCATGCACGTTGAAAACCAGAAACAGCAGTTTAAACGCCTTGGTGTAATTGGTGACTGGGACAACCCATACCTGACACTTAAAAATGAATTCGTTGCAAAGCAGATTGAAGTTTTTGGCGAAATGGCTAAAAACGGACTTATCTATAAGGGACTAAAGCCGGTTTACTGGTGCCCACACTGTGAAACAGCTCTTGCTGAAGCAGAAATTGAATATTCAGAAGATAAGACAACATCTATCTACGTAAAGTTTGCAGTTAAAGACGATAAGGGTCTATTTGCCGGCCTTTCAAACGTATATTTCGTAATCTGGACAACAACTACCTGGACTCTTCCTGGTAACGTTGCAGTTTGCTTAAACCCAATGCTTGAATACTCATTGGTTAAATTCGCAAACGGCGAAATCTATGTTCTTGCAACAGAGCTTATTGACTCAGTTGTTCAAGCGGCAGGATTAGACAATACTTACGAAGTTGTTAAGACATTTACAGGCGCAGAGCTTGAACTTATTACTTGTCAGCACCCATTCTTAGACCGTGAATCACTTGTTATTGTTGGCGACCACGTAACACTTGATGCCGGTACAGGCTGTGTTCATACAGCTCCTGGCTTTGGTGCTGAAGACTATATGGTTTGCCAGAACTATGACCAGCTCGAAATCGTTGTTCCTGTTGACGCTAAAGGCTACCAGACAGAAGATGCCGGCGAATTTGCAGGACTTTATTATGAAGCTTCAAACGAGAAGATTTTGGAAAACCTTAAAAATTCAGGAGCTTTACTTGCTTCACAGGAAATCGTTCACCAATATCCACACTGCTGGAGATGTGATAGCCCAATTATTTTCCGTGCCGCTGACCAGTGGTTTGCATCAGTTGATGCACTAAAGGAAGATGCAGTAAAAGCAATCGAGGGCGTTAAATGGATTCCTGAATGGGGTGAAGAAAGAATCAAGTCAATGGTTGTTGACCGTAGCGACTGGTGTATATCACGTCAGAGAACCTGGGGTGTTCCTATTCCGATTTTCTACTGTAAGGATTGCGGTAAGGAAATTATTAACGACGAAACAATTAAGGCAGTTGCTAAACTATTCCGCGAAGAAAGCCCTGATAAGTGGTGGGAACTTGATGCAAACGAAATGGTACCTAGTGGCACAAAATGCGAATGCGGATGCACAGAGTTTACCAAGGAAAAGGACATCATGGACGTTTGGTTTGACTCAGGTTCATCTCACATGGCAGTTTGCGATGATAGAGACGATTTGGTATGGCCTGCTGACCTTTACCTTGAGGGTAACGACCAATACAGAGGCTGGTTCCAGTCATCACTTTTAACAAGTATTGCTGTAAGAAAACAGGCACCATATAAGATTATCATTACTCACGGTATGATTCAGGACGGCGAAGGCAGAAAGATGTCTAAGTCAAAGGGTAATGTAATTATGCCACAGGAAATTATGAACAAGTTCGGTGCAGACGTACTTCGTTTGTGGGTTGTTTCTGCTGACTACAGAACCGATATGAGAATGAGTCAGGATGCACTAAAACAGCTTTCTGAAGGATACAGAAAAATCAGAAATACTGCTCGTTACATCCTTTCAAATATCAATGACTTTGATCCAAACAAGGATATGGTGGCATACTGCGATATGCTTGAAATCGATAAGTGGGCACTTCTAAAGCTTAACGAAATTGTTAAGAAGACCATTGATTCATACGAAAAGTATGAATTCCACACACTATATTCTGCAATGCTTAACTTCTGTATTGTTGACCTTTCAAACTTCTACCTAGATGTTCTAAAGTCAAGACTATATACAGAAAAGCCGGATTCTTTAGAGCGACGCTCTGCTCAGAGTGCTATGTACTTGATTTTGGATGCTATGGTTAAGCTATTAGCTCCTGTTCTTGCATACACATCAGAAGAAATCTGGAAGTTTATGCCACACTTAGAGGGTAGCGATAGCCTAAGCATTATGCTTAACGATATGCCAAAGGTAAACCCAGAATATGAAAACGATGAAATCAAGGCTAAATGGGATAAGATTATTGCAGTTAGAAATGACGTTAATAAGGCACTTGAGCCTGCAAGAAACGATAAGATTATCGGCAAGTCATTAGACGCTGAAGTTGTAGTTTATGCAGACGGCGAAATCTATGACCTACTTGCAGGAATGGAAGCAGAGCTTGCAGAAATCTTTATCACATCAAAGGCAACTGTTGCTAAAAAGGCTGATGAAAAGGACGCTATGGCAGGAGATTTGGTTTCAGTTTCAGTTAAGGCAAGTGAGCACGAAAAGTGCGGCAGATGTTGGGTACATTCTGAAACTGTTGGCACAATCGAAGGCTTCGATGGAATTTGTGCAGATTGTGTTCGCAAACTAACAAAATAAATGTAAAAAGAGCGCAGATTGCGAAAAAAGAAACCTCAAATTTGAGGTTTCTTTTTTGCTATGTCCAAATATCACCGCTTGGAGTACACACGTACGCCGTCGGGTAATATTTGATCATTCTGCATCTCTTTTTCCTATTTATTTTAGCGCTTAATTATATGTAACTTTCAAAATCCAAGTCATATCTATCGAAAATATCTTGGATTTTTTGTAGTTTTGTTGACTCGCTGATATTCTTTTTGGAAAGTATTTTCTTAATATCAAAAAGCGCAACAGTTGCTTCGGAATCTATGAGTGTGTTTTTTGCCGGCTCTAAATATTTTGCATAGTCAGATATTATTTTAGAAAGGTCTTCGTTTATTGAGTCCTTAAGTACTTTTGAAAAAAGTTCTGCTGTAAGTTTTTCCATAGTAAAAAACCTCCGTAATTAAAAAAATGTGTAGCCTAAGCTACACATAAAAACGCATAGCTCCGTGTTACGCGAATAACCTTTTCTATACAAAAAAACTGTACGAAAAATTGGAGCATGCATTTTTTACAATGCATATCTCGCACAATTTTTTTGTATTTAGTAAAGATTATTCGCAACTACTATTTTATCACAGTTTGCAAAAAAATACAACTATATTTTTAATTTTGATGTTATATGTACTTTTGACCGACCAAAAGTACGAAAAGTCGCCGGGACACCCGGACCCGTAGTTTAGTGGGCTCGAACAGGGTGTAAATCTTCAAAACCTTTGGTTTTGAAGTATTTACAACTCGCCTCAAACAGTTAAAACAGGTCGCACCAAAGTACACTCGTGTCTCACAAGCTCGCCACGCCGCTATCGCGTTAAGACTTATAAACGAAACAGGGGAGTTCATCTGCGCTTCGACTTGGGCAGGGGGTGTCCATACGGGGGACGGCAGTCCCCCATTGGTCGTTGGGGTTCGGGGGAATACGAAACCCCCGAAACTTTTGCTTCTTTTGGTTACAAAAGAAGGAATAACACTGTTGGTCAAAAGGACATA
>JAFUJN010000097.1 GCA_017468095.1 Clostridia bacterium | reverse complement strand
TTTAGCATTTTTTGAAGCACTTCTTTCTTACATTCAGTTTGTGTATGGCGGAATGAAATTTTTGGAAGAACTACATTTTGCGTACTGTATAAGCACCATTTTAGCAACATTCGGTATTGCCACCATCGTAGCAGATAGGGTAATGGAGAAGAAACCACTACAGAAAATCGATAATGCAAGCTACTACATTTATTTAATTCATCCGCTGTTTATATTTATAACAGACGGAATAATAGCAAAGTGGGGAATAATTGATATAGCTACGGGATTTGTTATCAGAAGTATTATAACCTACACTTTATCAATTACTATTTCGGTAGCATATTTGGAAACCAAGAGAAAAATCAAGAGGAACGGAAAATGTCAGAGTTTAAGAAAGCAAGGATAGAGGACAAGGAAGCCATAGACCAGATACTAAGGAATTGTCCCTGCTCAAGCCTTGAATATAATTTCACAACCCTGTTTTTATGGCAGGATATATACAATATTGAATATAAGATTGAGGACGATATTCTTTATATGCGAAACGGTCAGGATAAAAAGTCTTATTTGTTTCCTTGCGGAACAGGCGATTTGGATAAGGCGGTAAGCAATATTCTAAAAGAAGAAAACATTCGTTTTTACAGCCTTAGTGAAGAGAATAAAGCGTACCTTGAAGAAAAGGCACCTGGAAGATTTGATTTTTACGAGCGCAGAAATGACGGCGACTATGTATACCTTCGGGAAAGCCTTGCAACGCTGAAAGGAAAAAAGCTCAGTGCCAAACGAAATCACATAAACAGATTTATTGCCGAAAACCCTAATTGGAAATATGAGACTATAACAGCGCAAAATATTGAAGAAGTTAAACGTATGCACGAAAAATGGTGCAGATTGGTTGATGACGGAACAAAACACGGTCTTTCAGAAGAAAGTTGCGCAGTTAAGAAAGCTCTCAAATATTACGATGATCTGAAGCTTTCGGGCGGTCTTATAAGAGCAAATGGGGAAGTTGTTGCCTTTTCTTTGGGTGATAGGCTCAATAGCAAAACATTTTTGGTGCATATAGAAAAGGCTTTTGCAGATATAACAGGTGCATACCAGATTATAAACCGTGAATTTGTGCTCAATAACTGTATGGATTATGAGTTTGTAAACAGGGAAGATGATACAGGTGATGAAAGCCTTAGAAAAGCAAAACTTTCTTACAGACCATACGAAATTGTAAAAAAATATGAAGCAAAGGAAAAGGCATAATGATTTTACCTGCTAAAGAACAGCATAAGGAGCAGATAATTGCTCTTTGGAGCGGTGCTTTTGGTGACAAAAGAGAAGATATAGAAAAGTATCTTGAAACAATTCTTGAATACTTTTTGGTTTGTGAAGAAGACGGCGTCATAAAGGGAATACTGTCTGTTTTTCCTGTTACTTTTTGCGGTATGTATGGCGGATATATTTATGCTGTAACCACATATAAAGACCATAGAGGGCAAGGCATTTGCAATAAACTTATGGAGTATGTCAAAGCGGATAAAAAATACGATTTCCTTGTTTTAAAGCCTCAAAATGACGGACTTTTTGGCTTTTATGAAAAAATGGGCTTCGAGAAAGTATCCTGTCTTTCAAAAAATGAAATATTCGTAAGCGAAAAGGAAGAAAATTATAAAATAAGAAAGCTATCACCAACAGAGTATGAAATGGCACGAAATGCGTATTTTGGTGAAGAAATCATAAAATGGGACGCTGGTATGCTGTTATTTGCAAAGGATATGTATTCTGGGGACTTTTATACAGTTGAAGAAAACGAAAAGAGTGTGGGATTTGCTTTTGCATACAAAGATAAGAATACGGCGATTGTAAAGGAATTGCTTGCAGAAGAGAACGAAAAGGTTGCCAATTTTATTGCAAATGAACTTGGATGCCAAAGGCAGAAATCGTGTATCGAGACCCAAGCGGAAGCGAGGGTTTTATGATATACCCGAAAGATATTAAAAGGGGTTATTTCAACATTTATTTTGATTAGTAATAAAGAATTTATTTAGATAAAATACTTGAAATTTGGAATTTTGTGTGATATAATAACCAGCGTTGGATATTTCGGGATGTGGCTCAGTTTGGTAGAGCACTACGTTCGGGACGTAGGGGCCGCAGGTTCAAATCCTGTCATCCCGACCAAAAGGACAGATTTCAAAATGAAATCTGTCTTTTTTTATATCAGATTTTACTCTTATACACATCTTTGCCAATATAGTGATATAATTACGATAGATAGTTAAAAAGGAGAAACGTATGAAAAAGTCTTATGAAATAGCAAAAGATATTATGGTAACAATCGGCATTCTTTGTGTGTGCTTTTTTATATGTTTTACCATACATAATGCGTTTGAACGTAATGCCTTGATACCATCTGTGCTTGTATTAGGCGTATTTTTAATTTCTGTTATCACTCACGGATATGTTTATGGAACAATAGCTGCAATTATTATAGTTCTTGCAGATAACTTTGCATTCACATTTCCTTTTTATGCTTTTAGCTATTTACTTCCTGAAAACATAATATCCACCATAATACTTTTTGTTATTACATTAGTTACTTGCAATATAACGACAAAACTTAAAAGGCAAGAATCAATTAAAGTAGAAAGCGAAAACGAAAGAATGCGAGCCAATCTTTTAAGATCCGTTTCTCACGATTTAAGAACACCACTTACCACAATTTACAGTTCAAGCTCTGTTTTGCTTGATAACTATGACGAATTTTCTGACAAACAGCGTATGCAAATACTAAAAGGTATCAGCGAAGATTCGCTGTGGCTTAGCAGAATGGTGGAGAACCTGCTTTCCATTACAAAACTTGATAGTGCAAATGTAAAGGTTATTAAGACCAATACAGCACTTGATGAACTTATTGACTCGGCTCTGATTAAATATTCAAAAAGATATCCTTATCAAAAGGTTACAGTAGATATTCCGGATGAATTTCTGTTCATTCCTATGGACTCAATTTTGATTGAGCAGGTTATCATCAACATATTAGAGAATGCCGTTCAGCACGCCAAAGGTATGACAAAACTGTCCCTTAAAGTATTTTCCATATCCAATAAAGTTATCTTTGAAATTAAGGATAACGGATGCGGAATACCGGAAGAGCGAATAAAACATATATTTACAGGCTATTACTCGCAGGATGCAAGTTCGTATGACAGCCGAAAGCATAATGCGGGAATAGGGCTTTCTGTGTGTGCATCCATAATCAAGGCTCACGGCGGAGATATTAAAGCGGAAAACTTAAAATCCGGCGGATGTGTATTCAGATTTACATTAAATATGGAGGATGATGAATATGATCAGCAATAAATATAAAATCCTCGTAATTGAAGATGAAAGTAACATTAAAAATCTTTTAAAGGCACTTCTTGAAACCAGCGGTTATCAGGTAATAACAGCGAAGAGTTGCCAAAGCGGACAGACGCAGTTCATATCACACCGTCCTGATCTTGTAATTTTGGATTTGGGACTCCCTGATTTTGACGGAATGACTTTTTTAAAGGAAATACGAAAGGAATCTTTGACTCCTGTAATAATTGTCTCTGCAAGAAGTGAAGATAAGGACAAGGTTGATGCCTTGGACTTTGGCGCAAATGATTATATAACCAAACCATTCAGTTCAGCAGAGCTTGTTGCAAGGGTTCGCTCGGCACTCAGGAATTCACGTCACAGTGCAGACGAGGGAAGACTACCTGGCGGAAAGTTTGAGTCGGATGGGTTAGTAATTGATTATGATGCAAGGCGTGTCTTTATTGATAAAAAAGAAATCAACCTTACACAGACGGAATACAACATTATTGCCCTTTTGTCAGAGTATTCAGGCAGAGTTATGACCTATGCGGCGATAATAAAGGCAATTTGGGGATATGTTGATATAAACAGCACCAAGAAATTACAGGTGAATATGGCAAATATCCGTAAAAAGTTTGGTGCAAAACCAGGCGAAAAGAATTACATTGTTAATGAATTGGGCGTCGGATACCGAATGTGCGAAAGAAATGAATAATATATTAAAAAAATATGTGATTTAAAAAAAATCACATATTTTTTTAGTCTTAACCGCATCTTAACCGCTATTATGATAAAATGTTAAAGGTATGATGGGGAAAAGTTGAACTTATGAAAAAAGGAGTGTTTATATGTTAACATCACAAGAGATTATGCAATTAGTACAGAGCCTTATCTGGCTTCTTGCCGGCGTCGGCGTTTTCATCGTTGGTATGAACTTTATGGGCGATGCTTTGGAGCGAAGCGCAGGTTCAGGAATGAAGCGTTTGCTTGAAAGAATAAGCAATAACCGTTTTTCAGGCGTTGGAATTGGTGCAGGTGTAACAGCGATTATTCAAAGTTCATCAGCAACATCAGTAATGGTTATCGGTCTTGTAAATGCAGGCGTTATGACACTTATGCAGGCAACTCCTATTATTATGGGTGCAAATATCGGTACAACAATCACCGGCGTTTTGGTTGCTTTAAAGAACGATTATTTCAATATGGCAATGTACCTTCTTGCATTTGCAGGCGTAATGATGGGCTTCTCAACTAAAGAAAAAATGAAAATTGCAGGAAGCCTTTGATCAGGTCTTGGCTTGATTTTCGTTGGTCTTAATGTTATGAGTAGCGAGCAGGCTTTTGGAAATCCTCTTGTTGAAAATATGTTCACCGAAATATTCAAAATGATAGATTTCCCACTTCTTCTAATCTTGGTTGGTGTTATATTTACTGCACTTATACAGAGTTCATCTGCCTCAACAGGTGTTGTTATTACAATGGTTGGTGCAGGCGTACTTCCGCTTGACCTTGCACTATTTATAGTTCTTGGTGCAAACATTGGTACATGTGTAACAGCATTACTTGCATCTATCGGTGCAAATGCTAACTCTAAAAGAGTTGCGCTTATTCACTTTACATTTAACGTAATAGGAACAGTACTTTTCACTGCGATTATTTGGATATTCAGAGAGCCTGTAGTAAACCTATTAGTATCTGTATTCCCTGGTGATGATACAATGTCACTACAGATGAGAGTTTCTCTATTCCACGTAATCTTCAATGTAACAACTACTTGTTTACTAATTCCGTTTGTTAAACAGCTTGTGGATTATTCTTGCACAGTTATCAAGGATAAGAAAGAAGATGGCGATGCTTTAACTCTAAAATATGTGGATGACAGACTTATTTCTACACCACCTGTTGCACTTATGCAGGTTAAGAAAGAAATTGATTATATGATTTCACTAACCGAAAGAAATGCCCAGCTTTGCTTTACAGCAATGGATACAGGCTCACTTGAGCACGGTGAAGAAATTTCTAGAAACGAAGCGATTATTGACTTTACAAATAGTG
>JAFUJN010000011.1 GCA_017468095.1 Clostridia bacterium | reverse complement strand
TAAGGATAATCAATCTGTATTCCTGCTCGCTCTTAAAGTGATAAGAAAAGGTTATTTTAGAGTCCTTTGCTGTTACGGTAAGCTCGTTAAATTTGTTGCCAAGTATCTTAAGCTCCGTATTTCTTTCAACATCTCGTTTTTCTTTTGGCACAACTTTAAGTCTATACTCTCCGTCCTTTATCCTGACTTTTTCGTGTATAGACGAAATTGTTATTTCTGTTATTTCTCCCGCTTTCACAATAGACGGAAATACGGTAAAAAATCTGCTTTCATTTCGCATAATCCTTTTCTCCTTTATGACAAATTACACTTATTTTAATTATACAATATTTGTAAAAAAAACGCAAGCATTTACGGGAAATACTTGCGCCTTAATTCCTAATTAAATATCTCACTTTTTTTGCTTTTTGGGTAGCAAACAAAAAGGCAAATGACTGTGCCAAGAATTGCAATAACTGTCCATGTTGAAATAGTGGCGTTCCAACCGAAATTATCGGATATATATGCTATTCCGTATGTTGAAACTGCGCTTCCCACATAGGTGCAACTGTTTAAAACTCCTGAAACTGTGGAAACGTTTCCGCTGTTTTTGAAGTATGCAGGCAAAATGCAAATAAGCATAAGGTTTACTCCGTGCATACACCCTGTTAAAAGTGCTGAAAACACAACAGACATAGCGGCGAATGTACCTGTAAATAATTGTATCAAACCTGCCGAAATGGCTCCTACTCCAAAAATAACACCTGCACATTTTAATGGATTTGTGAATACCTTTTTATACAGTTTTTCAGCAAAATTGAAACATACCAAGCTGAAAATCGGAAGTAGTACTCCTGTTAAAATTGATATTACGCTACTTAGGTTGTAGGTGTCTGATATGTATGACGGCATCCAGGTTGTAACACCATCACGAAGTGCACCTTGCAAGATTATGGCAAGCATTATGAAAAGCATAAGGGGTGAAAACAATGATACTGTGCTTTTTTCCTGCTTTACTTCCTTTTCACGGCGAACAGGCTCTGTATCAGGACAAAGCATATGCCATACTATTGCCATTAAAATACCTGCTATGGCTGATACAAAGAATACCATTTTCCAACCGCTTATATGTATGAAAAACGGTGCTGCAAGGTATACAAAAATTGTACCGAAAGAGCTTCCCCAGGAAATTTTTACTGTTGCATGGCTATAATCCTTTGACGGAATGAGAATAGTGAGAAGTGCTACAATTGGTGGCCACATAAAACTCTGTGCAAAACCGTTGATGCACCATACAACCGTCATTTGAACAGGGTTTTGGCAAAAAGGAATTAGAATGTTCATTAAAGAAGTTAAAATAAGACCAAAAAACACAAGCTTTTTTGGGCTTATTCTGTCACCACAAATACCGCTTATTACCTGACCTATACCATAAGTTACGGAAATCCCCGTTATTGCAAGAGAAAGGGCAGTTTTTGTAAAATGTGTACTGTTTACCACTTCAGATATTACTGCCGCAAAATTTATGCGAGTAATATAGCTCACAAAATATGTAATTGTGAAAAGACTTATTATGGCTGTACTACTTAGTTGATGTTTTTTCAATTTTTACACTCTCTTTCTGTTATAATATTAAATCCATTTTCGTAATATATGCTGGCTATTTCATTATCAATAGCAGAATCTGTTATATATACATATTCACTTCTAACATCCCCTGTTTTATAAAGGGCGGTTTTCTCAAATTTGGAGCTGTCTGCAAGAAGATACACATCTTTTGCTGCACTTATCATTTTCTTTTGAACTCGTGCAAGCTCAGGAGAATTTTCACCTAAACCAAAGCCAAGTGAAATGGAAAGCGGGAAAATAAAGGCTTTATTTACGCGAAGATTGTTAAGTGCATCGCAAACCAAGTCACCATGGCAACAATTTTCGTTTTTCATATACTGACCGCCACACAATATAACCTCTATGCCCTCTTGCTTTGAAAGAATGTTAAGCACGTCAAGAGAATGGGTTACAACTGTCAGCCTTGAAAACTTATCCTTAATTGCATTTGCAAAAAACACAGCCGTACTTCCTGCATCTATGGCAATTATGTCGCCATCTTCAATGAAATCCGCTGCAATTTGCGACAGTTCTTCCTTTTGCTTATCATTTTCAGTAATACGTTTTTCAAAGGGATTAAATTCCTTCATATTACCTACCGAAACAGCTCCGCCGTGAACACGGCATAGGCTACCTGCCTTTTCAAGCGCCATAAAATCACGTCTTACTGTTTCAGGCGAAACATTAAATTTTTCCATAATTTCGCCGGTTGTTACCGCACGATGCTTCTTTAGCATATTAAGAATTTTTGCGTGTCTTTCAGATGTTAACATTCTTGCACCTCACATTTCCAACAATATCCACGTTATCGCACACAAATCCACATTTGTCAATACATTTTCACAAAAAAATTCCCGATTTTAAATCGGGAATTTAATTTAGTGTTTATTTTAGTTTTATGTCTATTTCAAACATTCTCTTCCAAGGCATTGTTATATCAATTTCTGCGACTTCCTTGGCAAGTTTCGGGTAATTTTCTTTCATATAAGCATCAATTTCCTGTTTGACAAGTTTTGATGCTTCCCCGTTTTCGCCATCGGTATTACAGTAATCAAGCCCCATATCCGGAAGATATTTTTCTGTCACATAGCTTCTTGCATAAGCCATATAGCCGATATCTTCATAATAGCGGTGAAGAAGGAATGATTTATTTCCTGCTTCGTCCTTACCTATCATATACAGGATTGCCTGACAAAGTGTTGTACCGATTGTGTTTGAAGATGTGTTCCAGCCGGCATATGAGTGAACGCGAAGTAGCAAATCTTCTTCGTGCATTAGGGATACAAGCTCCCAGTCACCCATATTAAGCCATGCAATATCCGCAACAGATACAATTTTGCCCATAGAGATTGCATAGTCCATATAATTTGTGAACTCGGCAAGGTTACGTTCAATATCGTATGATGTTACAGTTAGAGGATGCCACGGGTCTACCATTACAGAACCCACATTTATACATAGCACAATGTCTGCTTCAGGCAATGAATAAACCTGCACTCCGTTTACCGAAAGAATGTGATATTTTACGGTTTCAGCTAAGATTCTATCTTCAACTCTTGGTATTGTCATACCGCCTTTTGAAGATGAGTAATGAACATAAACTTTCGGGCGAACACCCTCTGCTTCTGCCATTGCACGTGCCAAAAGCGTAAGGCCTGTATCGTCAGCAGACGGATACATTGCCGTTTTTCTATGAAGAATGTTCTTCTTTAAATACTCGCGGACTATCATCTGATCCTTTGCAGTATAACCGTATGGAGCCGCATCGTCCTGTGGAATGATGAAATAGTCAACAGTGCCGTCTGTAACGTACTTTAGACTATGCAATAAGACATCAAGATTTGTTTTTCTTCTGTCAAGGTAGTCCTTGAGTTCAGCTTTTCCAACAACGGATTTTGCTCTATCAAAATCAATTCTTTCTTCTTCAGATAAAATGCCCTCTTCTTCCATATGAGCATATCTTCCTGACAAATATATTTCCTTACCGAATTTTGCAAAATATTCAGGTTCTTCGTCACTTGATGAATACTTCGGGCATCTCATAATAAGACCAAATACGTAAAGCTTCATATTTGGATTAAGCTCACGTAGTTTTTTGATTAGGTCTGCTCTTTTTATAAGCTCTTCTTCGCACTCATTGTGAAGACGTGACGGAACTATTCCGCCATAAACCAACGTATCCAAAGAAAGCACCATTGCATCCGTTTCTTTCACGTTTGAAAGAAGCCATTCTGCAATTTTTGCGGTATCCCCTGCAATCTTTTTCTTGCCCATAATTTCCTTTGGCGGAAGAATAAGCTGATGCTCAGTTTTTGGCATCATTGAAGGATAACCAAAATTACAAGGACGCTCATCGAGTGGAAGCATTACAATTTTTCCCATAATCAGCCCTCCATCATATCTTCCATAATGGTAAGACATTTTGCAAGCATTCTCATAACGTGGAAAGGTCATTTATATGTATGACCCTTGCAAGGTGGCTCGGTAGGTTTTCCGTCACGTCTTAAATAGCCAAGCCATTCTCCGTATTCACGATCTGAAAAATGCTCGAAAGCGTACGCGGTAATTTTTTCAAACCACTCTTTATACTTCTCTTAACCCGTAATAGAATCAAGATAAAGAGATGCAATAAC
>JAFUJN010000096.1 GCA_017468095.1 Clostridia bacterium | reverse complement strand
TTCGGTTTCTGATTTCTTTAACAATCTGCGGTTTCATAAGGTTTCCGCCGTTTATAACAGAAGAAATCGCTGTGATTAGTTGCATCGGTGTAACAGAGAAACCCTGACCGAATGAACTTGTGGCAATATCGGTTTCGGACATTTTTCCGTGATAGTAAACACTACCCGATTCGCCGATAAGCTCTATGCCTGTTTTTTCTGTTAAGCCAAACGCCTTAAAATATTCCTGGAACTTTGAGCTTCCAAGCTTAAGTCCCAAATCCATAAATACAACGTTACAGGAGTTGATTACGCCACGGGCAAAATCTTCTTCTCCGTGACCTATAGTTTTGTGGCAACGGATAAGTCTGTCGGCCACCTGCTTTGAACCATTGCAATAAAACTGTGTTGAAAGGTTTGCAACCCCTTCTTCAAGGGCCATGGCTGCAGTTAGAATCTTGAAGGTTGAACCAGGCTCGTATGTGTCAGAAAGGGCCTTGTTTCGCCACATCTTGTTTCTTATTGATGCCATGGTTTCATTTATAAGTTCTTCGTCTTCTGACTCTAAGTTCGCATTGATGGTATCAATATTTATTGCATATTTTTTATATCGTTCAATATCCGCAGGCTTATTAGGGTCAAAGTCCGGCTTTGTTGCCATTGCCAGAATCTCGCCTGTCTGCGGATTCATAATAATTCCGCAAGCGCCTTCTTTTAACTGGTTTTCAACACAAGCCTGCTCTAAATACTTCTCTAAAATTGACTGGATTGTTTCGTCTATTGTAAGAACTACGTCGTCGCCTTTTTCAGCATCATAAGCTTCTTCATATTGATACTCAGAAGAAAGACCTGATGCTGTTCTTGCAGATAGAACGCTTCCTGCTCTTCCCATAAGGTAATCGTCAAAGGTACGCTCGATTCCCTGCATTCCGTTATTATCATATCCCGTAAAACCAAGGATATGTGATGCTATGTTATACTGGTAGTATCTCTTTGAGTCCTCCTCAAAATAAATACCAGAAAAAAGCTTAGCCATTTCTTTGTCGACTGAGCTATCTTTTAGTTTCTTTATGGCGTCCGCTTCTTCAACGGTTACGCGTTTTTTTATATACTGGAACTGATTGTTCTTTGTTATCTTATCTAAAATTTCGTCCCTGTCCATGCCAAGGATCTCGGCAAGGCTTGATGCAACAACAAGCTCACCGCCATCTTTTTTTATCTGCTGTGGGTTACAAACAACCGTGTTAACAGTAGCGCTTTCTGCAAGCACCTTTTGATTTCTGTCATATATTGTACCACGGCTGGCGTTTATAGCTGCTTCGCTGGTTTGCTGGCGAAGAACCGCCTCTTTCATTTCATTTCCGCGTACAATCTGCCAATAACCTATTCTGAATATAAGTGCGCTAAGGACGGCTACCAAAAGCGCAAACAATACAAGAGACCTTCTCTTCATCTTGCCTAAAGTCATTCTGTACCATTCCTATCATACATATCTAAATATACTTTATTATTATTCTTTCGCTAATATGCTAATTGCTCCCTTTATTCCTTCCACTTCTTTTGCTGTTACTTCTGTAACATCGTCTTGCTTGATGTTAACATAAACAATCTGATACTTTTCAGGTCTTGTCATACCAAGCTTCTTTTTTGCAGTTTCTTCAATAAGTTCAAGGTCAAGGCTCTGGTCAAGCTCAAATGCTTTCTGGCTTGAATATTCCTTTAGCTGATTTAGCTCCTTCTGAAGTGCTTCAACTTCATTTCTGCTTTCGTATACTGCCACATTTCTTGAAATCATAAATCCGGCACAAAGTGCAAGCATTATTGCACAAATGCTTACTGTTCTATGTAATTTGGCTGCTTTAGCCTTTGCTTTTGCTTTTGTTTGCTGTTTGTGTTCTGTAACTTTTTTCTGCACTCTGGCTGTGTTTTCATAAAACTCCCAGTCATATGCGAGATTTCCATTATATCTCATCAGCAAAATATCCTTTCATTACAATTTTTCCGCAACTCTGAGTTTAGCACTTTTTGACCTTGAATTTTCGCTAAGCTCTTCCTTTGTCGGCAGTATTGGTTTTCTTGTTATTACTTTAATTTCCGGCTTCTTTCCGCATACACATACAGGAAAGTTTGCAGGACAGGTACACCCTTTTGCAAGGTCAGAAAATACCTGCTTTATTATTCTGTCTTCCCGTGAATGGAATGTTATTACGGCAAGTCTGCCGCCTTTTTTAAGTCTTTTTATTATGTCACAAACGGCGTCTTTTAAAATTTCAAGTTCGCCGTTCACTTCTATTCTTATTGCCTGAAAAATACGTTTTTCAGGATGAAGCTCGTCTTTTCTTGCGTTTTTCGGTATTGCCGCTTTTATTATTTCGGAAAGCTCACCTGTTGTTTCAATCGGTGCATCAGTTCTTCTTTCTACAATGAACTTTGCAACTCGTCTTGACCAGTTTTCTTCACCATAGCGATAGAAAATTTCGGTAAGCTGGTCCTCTGTGTAGCTGTTTACCACATCGTATGCAGAAAAATCATTGTTCTGGTTCATTCGCATATCAAGCGGTGCTGACTGCATATATGAAAATCCGCGGTCACCGTTATCAAGCTGATATGATGAAACTCCAAGGTCTAAAACCATGCCATCAATCTCGGCAATTTCAAGCTCATCCAAAATGTTTGCGATATTCTTGAAATTGTCCTTTACATATGTAACCTTGTCACCAAATTCTGAAAGTCTTGCCGATGCTGCTTTATGCGCGTCCTGATCCTGGTCGATACCGATAAGCCGGATGTCCTCTGCGCGAGATAAAATTTCGTATGAATGGCCACCGCCACCAAGAGTTCCGTCAGCATAAATACCTCCGTTTTTCACGTTTAAAGCATCTACTGTTTCCGAAAGCATTACGGAATAATGTTTAAATTCCATAGCTCATCCTCATATATTGATTTCGTATTTTGCAATACCTTCAATGACTGCTTCAGCGTCTATTGCCTCGCTTGCTTTCTGCCATTCTTCACTATCCCAGATTTCAAGCTTTGCATTAACGCCCACAAGCATTATGTCCTTTTTCATTTTCGCAAAATCAATAAGTTCCTGATTTAGCGGAATTCTTCCCTGCTTGTCCAAATCGCAGGAAATAGCGTTTCCGAAAAGTGTTCTTTGAAGTGCTGCAGCGTTTCTGTCAGTTACTGTTGGAAGTGCACGAACTTTCTGCGCAATAGCTTCCCATTCATCCTCTGTATAAAGGTTTAAACAACTGTCAACAGGTGACTGTGTTATGTAGACTGTGCCTGACAGCTTTTCTCTTATCTTTGCAGGCAGTATAAATCTTCCGCGATCATCTAATTGTCTCGGGTATTTCCCAACAAAATTAACCATCCGGCACCATCCTTTCCTTTGGGATTTTTTAACTGAAATGGAACATTTTTACTCCCAAATGCTCCATTTCACTCCATTACTCTCCCATTATATAATATAATTTCTAAAATATCAATACTTTTGAAGAAATTTTTTTAAATTTTTTTTGATTTTATATTACAAATATTACGGCCGTATTATTTAAATTTCTTAAATGCCAAAATCTGCTTGTAAATAACTGTATATAGTTATATAATATAGGTAGTTATTTTTTGCGGAGGATATTTTAATGGACAAAATTGCAAGCATACTTATGCAGGAGTTTAAGCTTAAGGAATTCCAGATTGTTAATACCTTGAAGCTTATTGACGAAGGAAATACTATTCCTTTTATCGCACGTTACAGAAAGGAAGCAACAGGCGAGCTTTCGGATGAAATTTTGCGTGAATTATCAAGACGCTTAGAGGCTCTACGTAATCTTGAAGCGAAAAAGGAAGAAGTTATACGTTTAATTGACGAGCAAGGAAATCTTACCGACGAATTACGCCTTGCCATTGAAAACGCAAAGACAGTTACAGAAGTTGACGATATTTATAGACCATTTAGACCAAAGCGTCGTACCCGTGCAACTATTGCGAAAGAAAAAGGACTTGAGCCACTTGCTGACATTATTTTTGCACAGGATTCACAAGATAGCGTTGAAGTTCTTGCAGAGCCGTTTATTGATTTAGAAAAGGGCGTTGAAACAGTAGAAGATGCAGTTGCAGGTGCTATGGATATCATCGCTGAAATTATTTCGGATAACGCAGAATTCAGAAAGAAAATCCGTGCGCTTACTCTATCAGGCGGTATTATGCGCACTAAACAGTCAAAGGACGAGGACAGCGTTTACAGTATGTACTACGACTTCTCCGAGCCTATTTCAAAACTTGCAAATCACAGAGTCCTTGCCATTAACCGTGGCGAAAAGGACGGATTTTTGTCCGCCAAACTTGATATTGAAGAAAATATTATCCACGACTATATAAAGGGCGAAGTCCTTTCAGACAAAGCTTCTTCATCACGAGATACAGTTTCTCTTGCAATCGAAGACAGCTACAAGCGTCTTATTGCGCCATCTGTTGAAACCGAAATCAGAAACCTTTTAACAGAACGTGCCGAAGAAGCGGCAATCAAGGTGTTCTCCAAGAATTTGAACGGACTTCTTTTGCAACCGCCAATCAAGGGAAGAATCGTTTTGGGTCTTGACCCTGGATACAGAACAGGCTGTAAGGTTGCTGTTGTTGACGATACAGGAAAGGTTTTGGACACAAACGTTGTTTACTGCACACTTCCTATCCACGACAAGGACAAGGCAAAGAACATCCTGAAAGGTCTTATTAAAAAGCACAACGTTAACCTTGTTTCAATAGGTAACGGAACTGCATCAAAGGAAACTGAGACATTGGTTGCCGAAATGATAAAGGAAATCGATCAGGAAGTTTATTATATGGTAGTAAGCGAAGCAGGTGCTTCTGTTTACTCTGCATCAAAGCTTGCAACAGAAGAGTTCCCTGAATTTGACGTATCACTTCGTAGTGCAGTTTCTATTGCAAGACGTCTTCAGGACCCACTTGCCGAGCTTGTTAAGATTGACCCGAAAGCCATCGGCGTTGGCCAATATCAGCACGATATGAACCAGAAACTTTTGGGCGAAGCCTTGGGCGGCGTTGTTGAGGATTGCGTTAACAGCGTTGGCGTTGACTTAAATACTGCATCTCCATCACTTTTATCATACGTTGCAGGCATCAACTCAACCGTTGCCAAGAATATCACCGCATACCGCGAAGAAAACGGAAAATTTGTTGACAGAAATCAGCTTTTAAAAGTTGCTAAACTTGGTAAAAAGGCATTCGAACAGTGCGCAGGTTTCCTTCGCATTACAGACGGCAAGAATGTGTTTGATAATACATCCGTTCACCCTGAAAGCTACGATGCGGCAAAAGGTCTTTTGGATAAGCTTGGCTATACCTTGGACGATGTTGCAAACGGAAATATTGCTGACTTAAAGGACAGATTGAAAACACAGGACATAAATAAACTTGCAGACACTTTGGGGGTTGGTGTTCCAACACTTCGTGATATTGCAGATGGACTTCTAAAACGTGGCCGTGACCCGAGAGACGAGCTTCCACAGCCGATTTTAATGTCTGACGTTATGTCTATTGAAGACCTAAAAGCAGGTATGGTTATGAAAGGAACTGTCCGCAACGTAATTGACTTCGGCGCATTCGTTGATATCGGCGTGCATCAGGACGGATTGGTTCATATTTCACATATTTCGAATAAATATATAAAGCACCCACTTGATGTTCTCTCGGTTGGAGATATCGTTAAGGTTAAAATTCTTGACGTTGACGTTAAGAAAAAGAGAATTTCCCTTTCAATTAAGGAGGCTTAATATGGTAAACACTATTGCTTTCCCAGGGCTTGGTCTTTCATTCGAAGTAAACCGCGTGGCATTCACCCTGTTTTCGAGACCGATTTTCTGGTATGCACTCTGTATTCTGACAGGCTTTGCGCTGGGATTTATCTTTGTAAGCATGACCGCAAAGAAGCGTGGAGTTGACCCTGACAATATTTTTGATATTGGTTTTTGGGGTCTTATCTCGTCTATTGTTTGCGCGCGAATTTACTATTGCATTTTCGACTGGGACTCAATCGGCAGTTTTTGGAATATCTTTAAGATTTGGGAAGGCGGAATCGCAATTTACGGCGCAATAATCGGCGCAGTTTTGTCTACCGCAATATATTGCAAGGTAAAAAAACTTAACACCCTGAACGTTTTTGACGTGTGTTGCCCAGGTCTTTTTATCGGGCAGATAATTGGGCGTTGGGGAAACTTCTTTAACGCTGAAGTTTTTGGACGCGAGACTGAAAACATTTTGAGAATGACCATAAACGGCGGCGTAGGCGTTCATCCCCTATTCTTATATGAAGGAATCTGGAATTTAATTGGCCTTGTTATTCTGCTTTTAAGACGGGATAAGAAAAAAGCCGACGGTCAGGTGTTCTGCTTCTATATTTTCTGGTATAGCCTTGGCAGGCTTTTCCTTGAGGGAATGCGCCAAAGCGAATATATCTTGTACTTAATACCGAATGTTCTTGGCATTTCACAGGTAGTTGCCGTTATTGGAATTATCATTGGAATTGCAGGAAAAGTTTATTTAGGAATTAAAGCAAAAAAGACTTTGCAATAGCAAAGTCTTTTTTGATACAAATCCCTCCACCACCTTCGGTGGTCCCCCTCCCTTTAGGCAAGGGAGGCTTTTTGTAACTTTTTCACTGCTTTTTCTAGTGTGCGTTAATTTGGATGCAGAATATTTCTGCTAACTTGTCAGGACGGATGGATTTTGATGACGGAACAATCAAAACGAAGTAAACATCGCGCAGCATTTTTACCCTGCCCGAAGGCGTACGTGTGTACGCCGAGTGGTGAGATTTGGCTATAGTAAAAACAAAAAAGCCAACACATTTAGGGCACTACCCTAAAGGACAGTAATGCACATGAAGCGGTGTAACCATAGCGGTTGCACCGCTTTAGTCCGTTTTTACGCACTTTTCTCGTTGCGTATCTCATCCATTAAATGTAATAATTCTTTTGAATCCGGTATGCTTATAAGTCCTACTGCTGTAAACGAAATGTCCACCTTTACTTTTTTCTGTCCATCAATAATTTCGGGATTATGTATTTCTATTCTTTTTATCAGGGTGTTCACAATTATTGGTGTTAATTCTTTTATATCTGTGCATTTTCTTATTTCTCTAAG
>JAFUJN010000095.1 GCA_017468095.1 Clostridia bacterium | reverse complement strand
CTTCAAACGGCGTCCAGTCCGCAATGGTAGTGATTGACCCGAAAACCGGCGGAATTAAAGGTATTGTGGGCGGAATTGGCACAAAAACCGAAAGCCGTGGACTTAACCGTGCAACACAATCAAAGCGTCAGCCGGGTTCATCCGTAAAACCGATTGCCGTATATGCACCATCCTTAGAGAACGGAAAAATTACAGCGGCAACAATTATTACAGACGAAGCACTTACAGTCGGAACATGGTCACCACAGAACTCCTACAAAGGATTTAAGGGTGATATGTCGGTAAGAAAAGCTATTGAAATTTCTGCAAATATACCTGCAGTTAAAACTTTGCAGACTTTGGGAACAAGCAAGAGCTATGAGTTTATGACCAAAAAGCTTGGATTCACTTCTCTTACAAGCGAAGATAATAACCTAAGTGCTCTTGGCCTTGGCGGTATGTCAAAGGGTGTATCGCCTAAAGAAATGGCTGCAGCTTATGCTATGTTTGCAAATAAGGGAGTATATATAACTCCGCATACCTATACAAAGGTGCTTGATAACTCGGGTAAAGTACTTTTAGAGACAAAACCTGAAAAGATACGTGCCCTAAGCGAAGCAAATGCATATATTATGACAAGCTTCTTAAAGGACGTTGTAAACGGAAGCGCCGGAACAGGCCGAAATGCAAGACTTTCAAAGGTGACTGCATACGGTAAAACAGGAACAAGTAACGATAATAAAGATAAGTGGTTCTGTGGATTTACAACAGAATACGCAGGTGCTGTATGGTACGGATACGACGCTAAAAAGTCGGTTGGATCAACCAATATATCCACACAGGTGTGGAAAAAGGTTATGGAAAAAGTCCATGAAGGAATGAGTGCATCAAGCTTTGAAAAGCCGGATAGCGTAACAGCAGTTTCAGTATGTCAGCTTACAGGAAAACTGTCATCATCAGGCTGCGGATATGGAAAGACAGAGTACTTTGCAAGAGGAACCTTGCCGACGAAGTACTGTGACAATAACCACAGCGGTGTTATAGGAGCATCGGGCGTTGAAAGCCCAAGCCCGTCACCTGAAGTTTCAGGTTCTCCTGAACCAACTGCAAGCGGTGAGCCACAAGGCACAAGCGAGCCAACTGTAGCGCCGACTGTGGCGCCTACCAAAGCACCGGATACAAGACCAACCAAAAACCCTGAGCCGGAAGACGACGGGGTAATTACTTTAGACTAAACTATTAAAAAGGAGGCAGGATGAATGACAGATAAAATTTTAGAACTTTTAGAAGAAAAGCATTACTCTGAGTTAAAAGAAATCCTGTCAGAGACTGAACCGGCGGATATTGCGTATATGTATGAAGAATTGCCGGAGAAAAATATGCCTCTTTTATACAGACTTCTTCCAAAAGAGCTTGCGGCAGAAGTGTTCGTAGAACTTGATGCAGATACACAGGAAATGCTTATCCGCGGATTTTCCGATGCGGAGCTTAAGGAAGTCTTAGACGAACTTTATCTTGACGACGCCGTTGACATTATTGAGGAAATGCCGGCCAATGTGGTAAAGCGAATTATCCGCCACACAGAGCCTGAAATGCGTGCGGGTATTAACGAGATATTAAACTATCCAAAGGACAGCGCCGGCTCGGTTATGACCATCGAGCTTGTGGACCTGAAAGAGAGTATGACGGTACAGGATGCCTTTACAAGAATAAGGCGAACAGGTCTTGATAAAGAGACTATTTATACCTGCTATGTAACCGATAAAAACCGAATACTTTTAGGAACGGTATCGGCAAAAGATCTTCTTTTGGCAGATGAAGAATGCGTAATTGCCGACATAATGGCAACAAATCCTATTCACGTGCATACCCACGATGACAAGGAAGAAGTTGCCCTTGAGCTTTCAAAATACGACCTTTTGGCAATCCCTGTTGTGGATAATGAAGACAGACTTGTGGGCATCGTAACCGTCGATGACGCGATTGACGTCTTGCAGGAAGAGGCTACCGAGGATATTGAAAAGATGGCGGGTATTACGCCGTCTGAAAAGCCATATCTGAAAACAGGTATTATAGACACCTGCCGTCAGCGTATTCCGTGGCTATTACTGCTTATGATTTCGTCCACATTTACAGGAAAAATCATCACCCACTATGAAGACGCTCTTGGTGAGCTTTTGATATTAACCGCATTTATCCCTATGATAATGGGTACAGGCGGTAATTCAGGAAGCCAGTCTTCCGTAACGGTTATCCGTGGTCTTTCCCTTGAAGAAATTGAATTTAAGGATATTTTTAAGATTTTGTGGAAAGAATTCGGCGTGGCAATCCTGTGCGGATTAGTACTTGCTGTTGCCACATTCATAAAGGTGATAACTCTTGACGGAGAATCAGCGATGATAGGCTTGGTTGTAGGCCTTACAATGTTCTTCACAATCCTTTTGGCGAAGCTTGTGGGCTGTGTTCTTCCGCTTTTAGCAAAGAAGGTAGGGTTTGACCCTGCGGTTATGGCAAGCCCGTTTATTACAACTATTGTGGACGCACTTTCACTGGTTGTGTACTTTGATATTGCATCAAGAATATTGAATATATGAAAAATCCCCGAAACAAGATTTTCGGGGATTTTTTGATGCTTTTATCTGCAATTACTGTTGTCAGCCTTGTTACTGTTTGTATTACCTGTTTTATTCTGATTTGAATTACCTGATTTGTTCTGATTTGCGTTGCTGTTTGTGTTCTTATTTGTGTTATTTCCTGACTTATTTTGATTGTTATTTGGCACTTTTTTCACTTCCTTTCCTGTTGGTATTTTTATCTTTTCCAAAGCTCAAAAAAATATTCAAAAAAGGTGTATTTTATCGCGAAAAACTGGGCCAAAACCCTTGAAAAATTTCTTAAAAAATGGTATAATAAAATATAAAGAATTTTATGGAGAAAATCATGCGGGAAAAGATTTGGAATTATAAAAATAAGGCTCTTTCAAAAGAAGAAATTGAAGAGTTTTCAGCGCTTAGCGGAGTTGGTCCTGCTATGGCGGTGATTTTATTAAATCGCGGAATAAAAACCCCAAAGGCTGTAAACTCGTATATGAAAAAAAGCCTTGAAGACATACATAATCCTTTTATGTTAGATGGTATGGAAGAAGCCGCAGACCGCATACTTTCTGCTATTGAGAAAAAGGAAAAAATTGTAATTTACGGCGACTATGATGTGGACGGCATAACAACAACCGCAACTGTATATAAATTTTTGAAATCACAAGGTGCAGATGTATCTTATTATATCCCTGACAGATTTTCCGAAGGCTATGGAATAAACATCCTTGCCATAAATAAAATGGCAAGAGACGGTGCTAAACTTATGATAACCGTGGACTGCGGAATTACGGCAGTTGGCGAAGTGGAGTTTGCAAAAACTCAGGGTCTTGACATTATAATAACCGACCATCACACCTGCCGAGAAGAGCTTCCAAAGGCGGTAGCTGTCATAAACCCGAAAAGAGCGGATAACTCATATCCGTTTTCAGGTCTTGCAGGCGTTGGCGTTGCATTTAAATTAGTGCTTGCCCTTGCAATACGCCTTGGAATGAACACAAGAGAAGTGTTTATGGAATATGTTGATATGGTGGCTCTTGGAACTATTGCCGATGTTGTGCCCCTTATTGACGAAAACAGGGTTATTGCGGATAAGGGAATAAATTCCACTATCAACACAAAGAATAAGGGAATGCGTGCACTTATGGAATTGGCAGGCGCAGGCGGAAAAAGCGTTGACGCAAATTCCGTTGCGTTCTTTGCTTCCCCTAGGCTTAATGCTGCAGGCAGGCTTGAAAGTGCATCCCTTTCTGTTGAGCTTATGATTTGCGATGACGATAAAAGAGCCAAGGAGATTGCGGAGCATCTTGACAGCTTAAACACCCAGCGCAAGGAAATAGAGCAGAAAATTTTTGAAGAGGCTTACAAAAAAGCCGAAGAAATGGGCGAAGACAAGCTGGTTTATGTAATTTCCGGCGAGAACTGGAATCACGGCGTTATCGGCATCGTGGCGTCCCGTATCGCAGAAATGTTTTACCGCCCTTGCATACTTATCTCCGTTGAAAACGGAAAGGGCAAAGGCTCAGGAAGATCTGTTCCTGAAATGAACCTTTTTGATGCACTATCCGATAGCGAAGAGCTTTTGACAGCCTTTGGCGGACATTCACAGGCGGCAGGGCTTAGCATAGCAGAAGATAACATTGAAGAATTTACAAAGAAAATAAATGAATACGCAAAGAAAAATATTGACGTGGCAGGCCTTGTTCCAAAGCTTGAAATTGACTGTAATTTAAGCGGAGCAAGTGTTACTATGCAGGCGGCAAAGATGATTGAAGCATTGGCACCATTTGGCGAAGGGAATGAAATCCCTGTATTTTCAATGCGTGACCTTAAGGTAATTGCCAGTCAGTCTATGGGCGTGGATAAAAAGCATTTAAGATTGCGTCTTACAGACGGGAATAATATATTTAATGCTGTGGGCTTTGGTATGGGCGAATATGCCGAAAAGCTTACAGCGGGAACCGTTATCAGTATTGCGTTCAATATGAATATAAATACATATCAGGGCAGTGAAAATCTGCAGCTTATTTTAAAGGACATTAAATTTTAGGAGTGATTTTATGGATCAAGAAAAACTGAATATTTTCCATACCTCCGAGAAATTGCCTCAAATTGCAGACGAGACCGATGTTATTGTAGAAAAAATTATAAATATGGTGAAGGAGTCTTCGCCGAAGTCAAACACCGATATGATTTATGTGGCATACCGCATGGCAAAGGCGGCACACAAGAACCAGTTTCGAAAATCAGGCGATGCTTATATAATCCACCCTGTTCAGATTGCTTATATTGCGGCTGAACTTTCTATGGATAACGTGGCTATCTGTGCAGCGCTACTTCACGACGTTATTGAAGATACGCCATACACCTTTGAGCACGTTGCAATGCTTTTTGGAAACAGCGTTGCCGAGATTGTTGAGGGTGTTACAAAGCTTAAAAAAATTCAGTACCGTGACCATCAGGATCAGCAGGTAGAGAACCTTAGAAAAATGTTCTTTGCAATGAGTAAGGACATAAGGGTTATTATGATTAAGCTTATTGACCGCTTGCATAATATGCGAACCCTTGGCTTTATGCCTACTGAAAAACAGCTTGCAATAGCAAAGGAAACACTTGACGTTTATGCGCCACTTGCTCACCGTCTTGGTATTTCCAAAATCAAAACAGAACTTGAGGATTTATCTTTAAAGTACCTTGACCCTGTTGCATATGATGAAATCAGAGAAAGCGTTGCCCAGAAGAAAGTGGAAAGAGAAGACTTTATCACGGGCATTATGGCAGGGCTTAATAAAAGAATAACGGAAAGCGGAATATCTTGCGAAATCGCAGGCAGAGAAAAGCATTCCTACAGTATTTTCCGTAAGATGTATGCCCAGAACAAAACCATTGACGAAATTTATGACCTTTTTGCACTACGTGTTATTGTGGACACGGTTGCAGAATGTTATGCAGTTTTGGGTATAGTTCACGAAATGTATACTCCGCTTCCAATGCGATTTAAGGACTATATCGCAATGCCGAAGCCGAATATGTATCAGTCACTTCATACCACAGTTGTGGGCTCGGACGGTATGCCTTTTGAGATACAGATAAGAACCCACGAGATGCATAAGATTGCCCAGGAAGGTATCGCGGCGCACTGGAAGTATAAAGAGGGCAAGGCAGGAGCCGATGCCATGGATAAGGAGCTTGAGTGGGTAAGAAACCTTATGGAAACTCAAGCCGATATTATGGACCCTGACGTGTTTATGAACAGTCTTAAGATAGATATGTTCTCGGATCAGGTGTTTGCATTCACTCCGCAAGGAAAGGTTATACCTCTTCCAAACGGTTCAACGGCAATAGATTTTGCCTTTGCAATTCACACTCAGGTTGGAAGCAAAATGGTGGGTGCCAAGGCAAACGGCAAGATTGTGCCAAACACATACAAGCTTATAAACGGCGACATTATCGAAATCTTAACGTCACCGCAGGCAAAAGGCCCGAGCCGTGACTGGCTTAAGATTGTTAAGACGTCACAAGCTAAAAGTAAGATTAACCAATGGCTAAAGCGAGAGCGACGTGACGAAAATATTATACGCGGAAAGGAACTTCTTGAAAAAGAGGCAAAGCGAGTTAACATACCATTTTCAAAGTTATTCCGTGACGAATGGCTACAGCCGGTTTATAGAAAATACAACCTAAACGAGGGCTTAGAAGACCTTTTTGCCAGCGTTGGCTATGGCGGACTTTCATCTCATAAAATCGTTATGAGGCTCCGTGAAGAGTATATGAAAGAGCAAAAGGCAACACAGCCTGAAGGATTTGTTGCTCACGAAAGAAAGCGCAAATCAAGCTCTAACGGTATTGAAGTTCTGGGCATTGATAACTGCCTTGTAAGGCTTTCAAAATGTTGCAACCCTGTTCCCGGCGACGAAATTGTGGGATTTATCACAAAAGGCCGTGGCGTTTCGGTTCACAGAGCCGATTGCCCGAATATTCAGCAAGATGTGTTACCGGCTGAAGATAAATTCAGGTTTATAAAGGTAAAATGGGCAGGAACCGCAGGAAACTCATATGTTGCAACTCTTCGTGTTGAAGCTCACGATGTGCCGGGTATGATGATGAAGATTTCAACGGTTTTAGCAGAGCTTGAGCTAAACTGCGTTTCGGTTAATGCGCATAGCACGAAAGAGAGAATGTCAATAATGACATTTGGCATTGAAATCCGCACCACAGAAGAGCTTCAAAGAGCTATGACCCGAATTAACGGAATTTCGGGCGTTGAAAGCGTTACAAGAACAACAAATTAGAGGAATGTTATGGAAAAATACAAGCAGGAAATTAAAATAACAACCGAATTTATTAAACTTGACCAGCTGCTAAAGTTTGCAAATATTGCAGAATCAGGGGCTATGGCAAAAGAAATGATTGCTGACGAGATTGTTTCGGTAAACGGCGAAACCTGCACACAGCGCGGTAAAAAAATTCGCCCAAATGATTCGATTTTGGTGGAATTTGAAGACGAAATTTTTGAAATAACGGTGAACTGATAATGATAGTTAAAAGCTTATCCGTGGCAAATTTCCGTAATTACCAGCAGGAAAAGATAGATTTTTCAGAAAACACCAATGTTATTTACGGAAATAATGCACAGGGAAAAACAAATCTTTTAGAAGCAGTTTATCTGTTTTCCCATGGCAAAAGTCACAGAGCAAAATCCGACTCCGAGCTTGTGAGATTTGGTCAGGATTTTGCAAGGCTGACTCTTGAATTTGCCGATAAGGACAGAGACTTAAAAGCTGTATTCTACCTTGAAGCAAACGGCAAAAAAAGGGTGAAGATAAACAATGTGCCAATAACAAAGCTGTCTATGCTGATGCGGTACTTAAACGTTGTTATGTTCTCGCCGGAAGACCTTGACATCATAAAGGGTGCACCACAGGTAAGGCGCAAGTTTCTGGACGAGGCAATAAGCCAGCTTTACCCTGTGTACCTAAAAACTTTGATTTCATATCACAAGAACTTGGCACAGAAAAACAACCTTTTGAAGAAGCTAAGGCTTGCCGGCAAAACAGATGACGATATGCTTTCGGTGTGGAACGAGCAGATTGCAGAAGACGGCAGTAAGATTATGGAGTATAGGCGGGATTTTGTGGATGCAATATCCAGATTTGCATCGGAAATTCATAAAAACATAAGCGGTGAAAAATTGGATTTATGCTATATGCCAAGCGTTGAATGTGACGAGATAAACAAGGAAAACTTCCTTGCCAAACTAAATCAGGGAATGGCCCGCGAGATTGAAAACGGGTCAAGCCTATACGGCATCCAAAGGGACGATTTAAGGCTTTATATAAATGACCGTGAAGCTAAAATCTATGCATCCCAAGGCCAGCAAAGAACGGCGGTGTTAAGCCTTAAAATGGCGCAGATGGAGCATATAAACGAAACCCGCGGTGAATACCCTGTATTGCTTTTAGATGACATAATGAGCGAGCTTGATATTTCAAGACGGCAGTTTTTAACCGAGAAAATAAAGGGTAAGCAGGTGATTATAACCTGTACCGACATAGAGGATGAAACACCTGATGCAACCGCGTTTTTCAAGGTGGAATCGGGAAAAATTATAAAGGGAATGAACGAGCTATGATGTATCTTCATTTAGGAAACGATGTTGTTGTGGATATGACCACGGTTATCGGAATTTTCGATATGGATAACACAACAGTATCACACCAGACACGAAACTTTTTGGCGAAAGCACAAAAAGACGGCATGGTAATTGACGTGGCAGAAGACCTGCCGAAATCATTTATTGTAACCGAATCAGGCGGAAAAACCTGTGTATATATATCATCACTGGCATCCAGAACACTTTACGGAAGAGCAAAATCTGAGAATTATTTGAATTAGGAGTTATAGTAATGGAAAAAGTTGAAACAAGATACGACGAAAACCAAATACAGGTCTTAGAAGGATTAGAAGCAGTAAGAAAGCGTCCGGGTATGTATATCGGCTCAACTTCGGCAGCGGGTCTTCACCATCTTGTATATGAGATTGTGGATAACTCAATCGACGAGGCTTTAGCTGGATATTGTACCGAGATTAAGGTAGACATAAATGCGGATAACTCTGTTACCTTTATAGATAACGGTCGTGGTATCCATGTTGGTATTCATCCGACAGAGGGCATCCCGACAGTTCAGGTGGTACTTACAATTCTTCACGCAGGCGGTAAGTTCGGCGGTGGCGGATATAAGGTATCAGGCGGTCTTCACGGCGTTGGTTCATCTGTTGTTAATGCACTTTCTGAAAAGCTTGAAGTTGAAGTTTCTGACGGAAAGCATATCCATTACCAGAGCTATGAACGTGGTAAGCCAACCTGTGAGCTTAAGGTAATCGGCGATACAGATAAGACAGGAACAAAGATTACATTTAAGCCGGACGGCGAGATTTTTGAAACACTTGAATTTGACTATGAAGTGCTTCATAAGCGTCTTCAGGAGCAGGCATACCTAAACCGCGGAATTAAGATTATCTTTACAGATAAGCGTGTTGCAGAGCCGGAAAGCGTAACACTTTATGCTGAAGGCGGTATTAAGGAATTTGTTCTTGATTCAAATAAGAATAAGGACCCGCTTCACGATGATGTTATCTACTTTGAAGCTGAAAGACAAGGTATGATGGTTGAAGTTGCTATGCAGTATACCGATGCATACAGCGAAGCTCTTATGAGTTTTGCCAACAACATCCGTACCATTGACGGCGGTATGCACGAAACAGGCTTTAAGTCAGGTTTAACTCGTGTTATTAACGATTATGCAAGAAGCCATAATATGCTAAAGGAAAAGGAAGCAAACCTTTCCGGTGAAGATACAAGAGAAGGTCTTACAGCAATTATCAGCGTAAAGGTTTCAGAAGCACAGTTTGAGGGTCAGACAAAGACAAAGCTTGGTAACTCCGAAGCAAGAACTTTGGTTGAAAATGCACTAAATGACAAGTTCTCAGCATTCTTGGAAGAAAACCCAAGAGTTGCAAAGGCTATTATAGATAAGACTTTGACAGCATCTCGTGCAAGAGAAGCGGCAAGAAAGGCAAGAGAAGCAACCAGAAAGAGCGCACAAGGCTCAAATGCATCACTTCTTGGAAAACTTGCAAGATGTCAGGACGAAGGCGCAGATTACGCTGAAATCTATATCGTCGAAGGAGATTCTGCGGGCGGCTCAGCAAAGCAGGGCAGAAACCGTAGATTCCAGGCAATTCTTCCGCTTTGGGGTAAGATGTTAAACGTTGAAAAATCTCGTATTGACAAGGTTTATTCAAACGAAAAATTGCTTCCTGTAATCCAGGCATTGGGTGCCGGAATTGGCGAAGAATTTGATATAACAAAGTTAAAATACGGCAAGATTATCATCATGGCCGATGCCGACGTTGACGGATCTCACATCAGAACTCTGCTTTTGACATTCTTCTTCAGATATATGAGACCGCTGATTGAAAACGGTAACATCTATCTTGCACAGCCACCGCTATATAAGGTGTTTAAGGGCAAGAATCAGAACCTTGTTGAAAAATTTGCATATACAGATGATGAGCGAAATGCACTTCTTGCTGAAATGGGACCTGGTGCAAAGGTTCAGAGATATAAGGGTCTTGGTGAAATGGACCCACCTGAGCTTTGGGAAACAACTATGAATCCTGAAACAAGAACAATGCTAAGGGTTGAGCTTGAAGATGCCATCGCGGCTGACCAGATTTTCACAATCTTAATGGGTGATAAGGTTGAGCCGAGACGTGAATTTATCGAAAAACATGCGAAATATGTTTCTAACCTCGATATTTAATAGGGATGTAAAAAAAGTCCAGACCGAAAACCGCAAAGATTTTCTTTGCGGTTTTTCTATGAACAAATCGAGCCACTCGGCGTACAACAGTACGCCGTCGGGTAGCCTGTAGCAAGCTACAGCCCGCTTTGTCCATTCTGGAACATTTTTTCCTATCCCTTGGCTGAGTGTGGCATTAAATAAAAATTATCTCTTGACAAAGGCTCCCTTGCCTAAAGGGAGCTGGATTGCCGAAGGCAAGACTGAGGGATTTATATGATGATAAATTTGTTTTTTTAAGAAAAATCACTTGACAATGCTTTTTTTCTGTGTTATACTAATCAAGACTTATGCGGGAGTGGCTCAGTGGTAGAGCGTCACCTTGCCAAGGTGAACGTCGCGAGTTCGAATCTCGTCTTCCGCTCCAATTTGAGAAACACCTGCTTTTTCGTGAAGCAGGTGTTTTTTTGTCCAAAAAATTAAGTGAGGTAGGAAAGTGAAGCCGATACTGGAGTCGGTATTCCCCTTTGCAAAAGGTACGCAAGTTGCGGGATACCACATTGAAAACATCAAAGTATCAAAACATTTACGAAAGATGCAGGTTATAGTAGAAGAAGAACTAACAGAGCCCCAAAAAGAATGGGCTGAAAAGTTCTTAAAAGAACACTTGCGTCTTTTTGGCGTATCCGTTTTTTCAAAAGAAGATATTATAGAAGAAACCATTGAAGAAGACACTTTCTCGGAAACCTCAAAGGAAGAGAAAAAACAGGTGGTAGTGCGCCCGAAAAGAATTGTACGCGACCTTGGAAACGCAAAACCGGGTGATGTAATTTACGGAAACTCAATCCGTGCACCGCTTGTGCCAATTTCAGCTATTAACGAAAACTCCACCGTTGTCTGCTTTGAAGGTACGGTTTTTAGCTATGAAACAAAGGAAATCAAGAGCAAAAAAAGTGGCAAGGAATTTACCCTTGTTATGCTTGACGTAACCGATTTTGAAGACTCAATTTCCGTTCAGTTTTTTATTGAAACAAAAGAGGGCAGCGAAGAAACCGTTGATGCGGTAAAAAAAGCCTTTGGAAAGGTTAACAAGGCCGTTGAAAAAGGTGGGCTTAAAGCAGGTGTTTATGTAACAATCCGCGGAAAAGCGCAGTATAACGACTATGCAAGAGAAATAGTTGTTATGGCAAATGCCATTTGTTATGCCGAGCCGCCGGAAGCAAGAATGGATATGGCAGAGAAGAAGAGAGTTGAGCTTCATCTTCACACACAGATGTCACAGATGGACGCCGTGTCATCAGCAGGAGCTTTGATTGACCGCGCAGCATCCTGGGGTCATACCGCTATTGCCATAACCGACCATGGCGTTGTGCAAAGCTATCCTGATGCCCTGAAAGCGTCAGGCAATAACGAAAAAATTAAGGTAATCTATGGCGTTGAAGGTTATTTGGTGGACGACAGCGCTAGGATATGCGAGAATGTGAATGAAAATAGCGACAGGTTTGTGGTGTTCGATATCGAAACCACAGGTCTTGATAAAAATACCGAAGAAATCACCGAAATTGGTGCAGTTTTGGTGGAAAACGGACAGGTAACAAAAAGATGGGGGACTTTTGTAAACCCTGAAAAGCCTATCCCTGCAAAAATCACCGAGCTTACATCTATCACCGACGATATGGTGGCAGATGCACCGAAAATCGGGGAAGCATTGCCAGAGTTTTTTGAGTTTGCAAAGGGTGCAGTTTTAGTTGCCCACAATGCGAAATTTGATACAGGATTCATTAAGGAAAAGGCAAAAAAGTGCGGAATAGAATACAATTTCGGGCATCTGGACACCCTTATGCTTGCAAAATGTTTGTATCCTGACCTTGCAAATTACAGGCTTAACACACTAACAAAGCATCTTAATGTGGTCTTGGAAAATCACCATCGTGCAGTTGATGATGCAAAGGCAACTGCGGATATTTTCGTGAAAATGCTTGAAGAATTAAAGCTTTTAGGCAAAGAAGATATAACAAAATTAAACGAAAGCTTTGATATGCGCGGAGCATCAAAGCGAAACCGCGCAAATCATATAATACTTCTTGCCAAAAACTTACAGGGTGTGCGCCATATTTATGAGATGGTGACAAAATCTCACCTTGAGTATTTTTACAGAACCCCAAGACTTCCAAGAAGTCTTATTGAAGAAAAGCGAGATGGTCTTATCATCGGCTCTGCCTGTGAAGCAGGTGAGCTTTTCAGCGCCGTTGTAAATAACGAGCCAGATGAAGTTATTGAAAAAATCGTAAGTTTTTATGATTACCTTGAAATCCAGCCAATCGGCAATAACGAATATATGATAAGGTCGAATGACTTCCCGCATATCAACACCGACGAAGATCTCAAGGAATTAAACCGCAAAATCGTGGCACTTGGCGAAAAGTATAATAAGCCTGTGGTTGCAACTTGTGACGTGCATTTTATGGACCCTGAGGGTGCAGACTACAGACGAATTTTGATGCACTATAAGGGATTTTCCGATGCGGATAATCAGGCACCGCTATACTTTAGAACTACCGAAGAAATGCTGGAAGAATTTGCGTATTTAGGCAAGGAAAAGGCATACGAAGTGGTTGTTACCAACACCAACTTGATTGCGGATATGGTAGAGCCGGTGCGCCCTATTCCTACAACAAAATGCCCACCAGTTATTGACGGCGCAAAAGAGGGCATCGTGAATGACTCTATGACCAAAGCAAAGGAAATTTACGGAGACCCGCTTCCTGAAGTGGTGCAAAAACGACTTGATAAAGAGCTTTATTCCATCACAACCTACGGCTTCTCTGTGATGTATAAAATCGCACAGGAGCTTGTTAGAAAGTCACTTTCTGACGGGTATTTGGTAGGCTCTCGTGGTTCTGTTGGTTCGTCATTTGTAGCGTTCCTTTCAGATATTACCGAAGTTAACTCACTTCCTGCTCACTATATTTGCCCGAACTGTAAGAATTTTGAGCTTGTTGGAAGTGATACAGGTATTTCGGGATGTGACCTTCCTGACAAGGTTTGCCCGAAATGCGGAACAGAGTATAAAAAAGACGGACACGATATTCCGTTTGAAACATTCTTGGGATTTAAGGGTGACAAGGAGCCGGATATTGACCTTAACTTCTCCGGCGAATATCAGCCGACTATTCACAAATATACCGAAACATATTTTGGCGAAGGTCACGTTTTCCGTGCCGGAACAATCGGTACTGTGGCGGAAAAAACCGCCTTTGGATACGTTAAAAAGTATGCCGAAGAAAAGGGCATCAGCATAAGAAACGCCGAAATGAAGCGATTGGCAACAGGCTGTGTTGGCGTAAAACGAACATCAGGCCAGCACCCTGGCGGAATTATCGTTGTGCCATATACCAACGATATTCACGAATTCTGCCCTGTTCAGCATCCGGCGGATGACGTTAAATCAACTATTATAACAACCCATTTTGATTACCATTCCATCGACCAGAACCTTTTAAAACTGGACGAGCTTGGCCACGATGACCCGACGGTAATCAGGATGCTTGAAGACCTGACCGGCGTTGATGCAAAAACAATTCCGCTTGGTGATAAAAAGACTTTGAGCTTATTTACATCAAATGAAGCTCTTAATATAATTGACGGCGAAGATATCGGAACAGAGCTTGGAACATACGGCGTTCCGGAATTTGGTACTAAGTTTGTTCGCCAGATGCTTGAAGATACAAAGCCACAAAAGTTCTCCGAGCTTGTTCGAATTTCCGGTCTTTCACACGGTACTGACGTGTGGCTTGGAAATGCGCAGGAGCTTATCCGTCAGGGACTTTGTGACTTGTCACATTCCATTTGTGCCCGTGACGATATTATGATTTACCTGATTGCCTGCGGTGTTGAAGCAGGACACGCATTCAAGATAATGGAGAATGTTAGAAAGGGTAAGGGATTATCACCTGATGATGAGGCGGCAATGACAGCAGCAGGAGTGCCGGAGTGGTACATGGATTCCTGTAAGAAAATCAAGTATATGTTCCCGAAAGCACACGCAGTTGCGTATGTAACAATGGCGTTTAGAATTGCTTGGTTTAAGGTGTATTACCCTGAAGCCTTTTATATCGCATATTTCTCGGTTCGTGCCGATGATTTTGACGCGTCAATTATGACAAAGGGAATAGGAGTTGCTCGCGGAGCTATTGAAGAACTGAAAGAGAAAAAGAATAACGGCACAATTTCTCCAAAAGAAGAAAATCTTATGCCGATACTTGAAATTTGTGTTGAGATGTATGCTCGTGGTGTGGGATTTATCCCGATTGATTTATACAAGTCAGAGGCCACCAACTTTGTGCCGACGCCGGATGGCATACTTCCGCCACTAAATGCACTTCCTGGAATGGGTGACAATGCCGCAAAAGCCATTGTAGAAGCAAGGGCAGACGGCGAGTTCAAGACTATTGAAGAGTTCAGGCAGAGAACTGGCGCAACAAAGACCATCATTGAAATGCTGGTAGCAGAGGGCTGTCTTGACATTCCTGAAACCGATCAGGTATCTTTATTTGATTAAAAAAACGGCTATTTTATAGCCGTTTTTTTTATAGTAGTTTTGTAAATAATTCTACAGGGAGCCAGGCTCCTGTGTTAACGTATTCTACAATAAGTCGTAATCCTAATGGAATCATTGTGATTGCCATACTGCCAAGAGGCAAAGCCCAGTAGTATTCTTCCTCCACATCATCATTGAATAGAAGCCATGGCATAGCTATAGCATAGCCCATAAAGGCTAATACAAACAAACCTTCAACGCCGGCCTTTATTAAAAAGGTAAAAAAACCACCATTTTGCGCTTCTATCAGCCAATCATTTGCAAACCATAGCAATGTAAAATAAGTAAGTGGTATTCGTATTAGCTCAAAAACAAAGTAGAGAAAAGAGCTCCATTTTTCATAACTGTTTACTGTTGATACTATTGTTCGTATCAGTAGTAAAACTGCTGAAGCTATCATAAAATACAACTTGTATTTAAAGAAAAAATCTACTATTGTATGAATTCCTACAAATGCTCCACCGAAGATGAATGTACATGCTAACAAAATAAATGGTAGCAATACTCCAGTACTTGCAACTATAATCATTTATACCACCTATCTTTCTTTTCTTTATATTTTACCAATTGCTGTTAAATTGATAACTTGTAATTGTGTATGTTTCTTTGTTGTTATTTATCACAGGTTGCAATATAACAGAACCGGTACCGGCTGATAAGTACTTTTCGTTTACAATTATCTTATTTAGAGGGGTTTTAAATAGTTCGCTGGATAAAAGATCAGGGTCGCTTGTCTCTACATAAAATTGCTCAAACAAAACCGCATACGTATCATTCTCATTTAATAACAGATCTGTCGCAATTGAAATTGTTGTAACTTCGCCAGGCATATGCGTACCTGACAAAAACCAAAATTCTTCATTTTCAAAAGTCCATGAAACAATAACATCACCTGTAGTTCTATCTGCTTTTGCATGTGGGATAGTTTTCCCAAAAAATCTTTTTAAAGTATTATCTGCATCTTCTGCTGATATTCCCATACCGGCAGGGTATTCATTGCCATCGGTTTTTAAAAATAATACTTTGTCAGGATTTGTTCTTATAAGATAGTTATAAACAAAATGCAAAAGCCAATAATTTTCATCAGTCATACCGCTACTATAAGAATCTAAATCCCATGATTCGCCAAAGGAACTTAGAAACTTGTTAAGCGATGCTGTTTCATTCATATCTAAATCTGATAATGAGTTGATTTTTGTGTTTTCAATAAAAGTATTTGAGTTATCTACTGTGTTACAATGGTCAACATATCCCAAAAGTGTTCCTGATAATATTGTAAAGAATAACAAAATACACACAATTACAAGAAGTACATTGTTCTTATTCATAGGATTCATTGTTATTATAGTATAGTAGTTTCTGTTGTTATAGTTTTGCCACCTTCTTTTCTTTCGGTTATGATGACTCCAGGGTCGCCGTTCTCTATATTATCAAGAGCGGCTTCATTTGATAATCGAGTTATAGGATCCACATTATTAGCAATATCGCTATATGTAACAGCGGCTCTTAAAGTAGACAACCAATTATCATATTCTAAATCATTGTCAAATTTATATTTTAGAGATACAGGAGGTCTATCCTGCTTTGCTAACATAAAGTCACGAATCATAAAATAGTTTCCTACTATAAAGGAAATAAAGCACCCTAAAGTAAGACAGATCATGCTATAAAAGAAACCTAATATCAAACCACGACCTGTAATGGCTTGCCAGATTGAGGCATCGCGATTTACGCGCAAAAATTTTCTGAAAACTCGTTTAATTAAATTAAAAGCGAAATACCAGCCTGTGCCATATAAAACTGCAACTACTAGGACAACAGGAACAAGGAACCACGGAATTGAAGAAAAAAGATGTGGCTCCATGAAAAGGGGAGAAAGTACCATAATTAGCGCAATTGCTCCGCCCACTAATAAAGCCTTGGTTAGGCGTTTTTTAAAGTTTTCCATGAAAAAGTTTTTCATAAGTAAATACCTCCAAAATGATATAATTATTACCTATATGGTAATAATTATATTAAGTTTATCATATTTATATTTACTTGTCAATATAATAAAATTATATTGGGTGATTCATAATGAATATTGAATTTAAAGACAACTATATAAAAATCGGACTAAAAATATCATATTACAGAAAATTAAAATCTTTGACACAGGAACAATTAGCTGAAATTTTAGATTGTGGAGTATCGTTTATCGGTCAGATTGAAGCGCCAAATATCTGTAAGGCTATTTCTTTAGACACATTGTTTAGGATAGCAAAAGCTCTTGAAATACCACCATATAAATTGCTGTATTTTGAAGACTAGTAATGAATTTGCTACAATGAACTAATCAAAAATTAGCAACAACGGAAAAGATATAGAAAAATGAAGAAAGGCCGCAGCAATGTGCTACGACCTTTTAATATATTGGTTGTTATCTACATATTTCTTGCATCTAAAAGATGTGTGCTTCCGTCCTTTAGGGTTACTTTCCAGACAGGGATAAGGGTCGACGATTTGTGATAGGATGCCTTATCGAAGATGTTATAGCCGAACTGGATTTCTGTGATTTCAGCAGGAGCTATAACGCTTGGGATAAAATCAATAAGAGCTGATGTTATGCTCTTTATATTGATGTTGCCACCTTGAGATGGGGCTTCATTGAACCAAATTCCCGATACAGAGGTTATACCGCTTTTTGAAAGTGTAACCACCACCTGTGAATTGAAAATCGGCAGAGAGCCCGCTTGATTTTCCAGGGTTACGGTGTAGCCGGCATCAGTTTTTTCGGTGGAAATTTCAGCGTTTTCAAGGTCAAAGCCCAACTGCTGAAGAGAAGAGATTGTTACATCTTTTGCCATTTTCTCGTCGGTTACAGGCATTAAATCGGTAAGCACATCAAGGGATGTATTTCTAACAAAATTAAACCTGTCACCAAAGAAAGTGACTTTTCCCGCCATACTTTCATAGCCGAAGTCGATGGCGGATAGTTCGCTTCCCAAAACCTTTCTTGCAAAGGCTTCATAATCGGAAATCACATTGTCTGCATCAAGAGACAATGCGCTTGGTATCTTCTGGGGAATTATGGCAGAGTCTACTTTTATATTGTTGTTTTCAAGGACTTCTACGGTAGACTCTATCACATCAGGCGATATGGTAGAAGATGCATATTTGGATGTCAAATAAGTTGCAAGGAGAAAAATGTCCGTGCAAAGAAACAGAATTATTAAAACGGTTTTTACTCTGCTCCAGTTCATAACATTCCTCCTTTAATTATTGTGCTACAACGTTATCAATCTCAATATACCAGTCAGGAGATTTTTCTCCGCCGGCAAGGTCATCGATATAGGCAGGGAACATCTTTTTGATGTTAATCTGATTCATAGAAGACTGATATTTTGCGATTATGTTATCAAGGGCTTCGATATAAAGTGGGGTGGAGCCCGAATAATCACGCGGAATATAACGCCTTAAAATTTGTGAATATTCTATTATATATCCATTACTTACGGTAACCTTTACAGCGTTATTATTGCTGAATTTAACAGGGATTCCGCCCATATTATAGTCAAATGTAAAGTTTCGGGTATTGTCATCGGTAAGCGGTGAGGTTATGCTCATTTCCGCATTCTGATTTATAGATGCATTTACCGTATCAATAAATCCCGCAATTTGCGATACGTTATCAGATGTGTCAGGAGAACTTCCTGATGAAAGCTGGATACCGTTATCGCTTGCGGTATAGGTTAAAATACCATTTGGTGATATTTTCAAGATGCCAGTATTTTCAACGAAAACCAAGGTTCCGTCAGCTTCTGTGTATCGCCACATTGAGTTCGGGTTTATTGAAAAGGCTGATAAAATCTGGTTAACAGTTCTTTGATTTATTTCGTCGTCTCTCATTACAGGGTTTTCGGAATTTACCACATCTGCCAAAACAGCGTCGGAATAAATAGGAATCATAGGCGCTAAAATAGTTTTTTGGCTACCAAATTCCTTGTCAAAATTAAGGTCGAAAGAGTAGTTTATAACCGATTGATTTTCTATGTCTGTTTCAAGAACGCTTTCAATTATTGCCGATATTTCCTGTGCCAGAGTTTCTATTCTGTAAAATGTTCCGTCGTCATTTATATAAACGTTGCCGTTTTCTTCAATTACAATGTCGGAGAAACTTTTAAAGGTTGCTTCGCTTCGGTTTATGCCCATAAGCCCTGAAAAATTCTTCGCAGAATAGGCTGTTGGATAGGAAAGATAAATTGACTTTCCTGTTAGTGCGGAGTACCAGTTTTCGCTTGAAACTTGCAGGATATCACGGGCAGGCTTTGAAAAAGCGGTTTTCAAAATGTCACTTGCCACAGAATATATCTCCTTAAAATCGCTTGATGTCCGAAGATATTCAAATCGGCTTGACTGGTAGCCTGTGTTTATGATAATACGCTCAGGAGCAGTAAGGTTATCAGCAACGCTTCGGTCAGCTTTTCTCAAATTTGTTCCAATACTAAAAAAGTTATAGCCCGTAGGCCATAACTTTTCGTCAACTAATATTTTTTCGGCCAGTACGAGAGAAAAAGCAACAAGTATAACAAGTATGAAACTTTTAAGTCGCTCTTTCATCATAGTACGCCCTCATTATCTTAAGAAATTCAAAATGTTTATTGTAACGCTTTTTAGTCTTTCAACGGTACTTTTCTTAACTTTTGAAATTTCGATATCAACAACCTGATTTGTAGTTCCGTTTTCTGCATACACAATAAATGTGTTAGAGTCATTTGGTAAATCCACAACAGTAGAATAAAGACCACTTGCACCAATCTGCTGTGCTGCCTTGATAATCATACAATCTTCAGTTCCCGGAACCTGACGGTAGATACGAATTGTTGTACCCTGTGGTCCTACTGCAGAAATTGTATAAGTTCTGTCAGATGTTGAAGCAGAAAGTGTCTGCGGACGCTTTATATATATTAAATCTGTGGAATTTCCTTGTGCTGTTACCGGTATCTGTGTTTCATATGCCGCGAAAGATACCGCATGCATTGAGAACAGCATTAAAGCTGCAATCAGCATAGATATAATTTTCTTTTTCATTTTATATAACAATCCTTTCAAATGCAAAAACCAAACGGATGTACCGAAATTTTCCTGCATAACTTTTATCCTACAATGATAGTATACCACAACAGTATTACAAAGCCATTACACAGGATTTAAAATAAGATAACAATTATAGCGGTACAGAAATAATAACTTCTGTGCCTTCACCCACTTCGCTTGCAATAGAAATATTGCCGCCGAGCTGGTTCATAATCTGTTTAGCAATCGCAAGGCCAAGGCCTGTTCCGCCTGTTTCACGGGAACGTGCCTTGTCAACACGGTAAAATCTTTCGAAGATTCTTGG